>JBFWPD010000159.1:0-8252 GCA_050250175.1 Vicinamibacterales bacterium | reverse complement strand
TCGTCGGGACACACGCGGCGTACTGCACCGCCGGGCGGCAGATTCAATCGTGGACGGCGTCCGTGCTGGGCCAGGGAGACAGCGTCATCATGCTGCCCCTGCCGATGTTTCACGTGTACGGCAACGTCGGCGTCCAGTCGCTCGCGTTTCTCACGCGCAACCCGATCGCGCTTGTGCCCAATCCGCGGGATCTCGGCGACCTGCTCAAGACCATCAGCAAGGTGAAGCCGGCGTTCTTCAATGGTGTCCCGAGCCTCTATGTTGCGCTCCTCAACCATCCCGACGTGCAGAGCGGAAAGATCGACTTCCGGTCGATCAAGATCTGCTTCTCCGGCGCGGCGCCGCTGATGGCGGAAACGAAACACCGCTTCGAAACGCTCACGGGCGGGCGAATTGTCGAGGGCTACTCTCTCACCGAGGCGATGATGGCGCTCTGCGTGAATCCTGTGCAGGGCGAGAACAAGATTGGATCAGTCGGCATGCCGCTGCCGGACGTTCTCGTCCGAATCATGGACGATGCGGAAGGCACTCGCGAGCTTCCTGCGGGCGAAGTGGGCGAAATCTGCATCGCGGCGCCCCAGCTGATGGCCGGCTTCTGGAACCAGGCCGGAGAGACGGCCGACGTGCTCCGCGATCACCCCGAGGGAGACGGCACGAGGCGGTGGCTCCACACGGGCGACCTTGGATACCTGGACGCTGACGGCTACGTCTTCATCGTCGATCGCAAGAAAGACCTGATCAAGACGAGCGGGAACCAGGTGTGGCCCCGCGAGGTCGAGGAGATCCTCAGCGCTCACCCCGCGGTCGCCGAGGCTGGCGTCGCCGGTGTCCCGGACGATTCGAAAGGCGAAGCAGTACAGGCCTGGGTCGTGCTGCGATCAGGTCAGTCGGCGGGCGAAGAGGAGCTTCGTGTGTTCTGCCGGGAGCGGCTGGCGCCGTACAAAGTGCCCTCACATGTCGTGTTCCGCAAGGAGCTGCCCAAGACGCTCATCGGGAAGGTGCTGCGCCGCGCGCTCCGCGAGGAGCACGGGGCGCGCCCACAGTAATCCCTGCGCGTTCGAGGCCGTCTCGAAGCTCTCGCGCGAGTCGCGCTGCGCCCGGCGTATCGGAGTGGATGCAGATCGTCTCGGCCGCGATCTGAAGGGGCGTTCCGTCCGCGGCCGCGACGACCCCGTCGTTGAGCATCTGAATCGCTCTGGTCACGACAAGCTCAGGGTCGGTGAGGAGGGCTCCCTCCTGGCCTCTCGGGATCAGTGTTCCATCGCGTTCATATCCACGATCAGCAAAGAATTCCCCGGCTGCCACAAGTCCTGCATCCCGCGCCGCGTCGACGAGCGCCGAACCTGCCAGGCCGAACACGATCAGTTCACGGTCGAATGCCGCTATCGCGCGCACGGCTGCTGATGCCAGCGCTCTATCGCGCGCCGCCATGTTGTAAAGCGCTCCGTGCAGCTTGACGTGCTGCAATGACACGCCTTCTGCCGCAGCCACTCCGGCTACCGCCGCCACCTGGTACAGGACGAGGTCCTCGACCGCGCTCGTCGATACGGACAACTCTCGACGGCCGTGGCCGTCGCGATCACGCAGGCCGGGATGCGCGCCTACGGCCACGCCCAGCTCTCTGGCCAGGCGGATTGTCTGTCGCAGAACGGTGGGATCGCCAGCGTGAACGCCGGCCGCGACGCTGGCAGAGGAGATTGACCGAAGCAGCCCTTCGTCGTCGCCGACGATCGAAGTGCCGGAGGACTCGCCGACGTCGGCGTTCAGGTCAACGCGCATCGGGCGGGCATTGTACAGACGAAGAGGCATCACTGGTTGTGATGCCTCCCCGGTCGGCCGACCTGGCTCCCCCAGCACTCACGGCACCCTGCCGTAGTTTTTCAGATCGGCGACGCCGGTCGCAGACGCAAGCGGCGTGCCCTCCGCGAGTGCGAAATTTCCGGCATTTGCCGGCGAACCCTCACGGGCCCCGTCACGGGTTCGTGACACGACTTACAGATCCGTCGCCATTACGGCAGGCAGACGATTGCGGACAGCGTCCAGAGGCGGGTTGGCGCGATCCCGCGCCGACAAGAGCGCCTCCGTGACGGGCCACGAGATGCCTATCGACGGGTCGTTCCACGCAATCCCGACTTCCGCTGCACGGTCGTAGACATCGGAGCACATGTACTCCACGTCGGCGCTGTCGCTCAGGACGGCAAAGCCGTGGGCAAATCCGGCTGGAATGAAGCACTGCCTGAAGTTGTCTGCCGTCAGGATGACCGAAACCCACCGGCCGAACGCGGGCGAGCCGAGCCGGACGTCCACGGCGACGTCGAAAATCTCCCCGTGAAGGACTCGAACAAGCTTCGCCTGTGCGCGTCCGACCTGCAGGTGCAGTCCGCGGATGGTGTTGCGGATCGATCGCGAGTGGTTTGCCTGCACGAAGCGTCCGTGTATGCCAAGCGCGAGGTACTTCTCCTCGTGATAGGTCTCGAGGAAGAAGCCTCGCTCGTCACGATGGACGTCGGGCTCGATGACAATCACGCCCGGCAGCTCGGTTGAAACGGCGCGCACGCGGTCAGGCGTCCTGCTCGAGAACCCGTGCGAGGTACTGACCGTAGGCGCTGGACGACATCTGGGTCGCCAGCCTGCTCAGTGTGGCGGCATCGATATAGCCCATGCGGTAGGCAATCTCCTCGAGACACGCAATCATGAGGCCCTGACGTTCCTCTATGGCCTGCACATAGTTGGAGGCCTGGATCAGCGCGTCGTGCGTGCCGGTGTCCAGCCAGGCGATGCCGCGCGCCAGCTTCTCGACGTGGAGCTGGCCGCGTTCGAGATAGGCGCGATTGACGTCGGTGATCTCGAGTTCGCCGCGCGGCGAAGGCTTGAGGCCCGCCGCGATCTCCAGTACCTGGTTGTCGTAGAAGTAGAGGCCGGTCACGGCGTACGGCGACGGTGGCCGCGAGGGCTTCTCCGCCAGGCTGACTGCCCGCCCGTTCCTGTCGAATTCGACGACGCCGTAGCGCTCCGGATCGCGAACACGATACCCGAAGACCGTGGCACCCACTTCACGCCCGGCCGCGCTCCGGAGGTAATCCGAGAAATGCGCGCCGTAGAAGATGTTGTCTCCAAGGGCGAGCACGACGCGATCGTCACCGACGAACGATCGGCCGATGATGAACGCCTGGGCCAGCCCTTCAGGCCGCGGCTGCTCTGCGTACACAAACTGCAGTCCAAGATCTGACCCATCGCCGAGGAGACGCTCGAACCCGGCACGCTCGTGCGGCGTGGTGATCACGAGAATCTCGCGCACACCCGCGAGCATCAGCGTCGACAGCGGGTAGTAGATCATGGGCTTGCTGTAGACGGGCACGAGCTGCTTGCTGACGGCGCGCGTCATCGGATAGAGACGCGACCCCGAGCCTCCGGCGAGGACAATGCCCTTCACGGTGTGGCTCCGTCGGTCGGCTTCATGACAGGACTGCCTGACAAACCACGGCGCTCACGATCGTAGCGGCCCGCCTGGATTTTCCCGCACCAGTCGCGATGCTCGAGGTACCAGCGCACGGTGTCGGACAGGCCGGCTTCGAGGGACCGTGCGGGGCGCCAACCGAGCTCGCGGCGGATCTTCGACGCGTCGATCGCATAGCGGCGATCGTGTCCGGGGCGATCGCGCACGAAGGTCCGCAACGCCGCGTACGCTCCGCGTCCAGCCATCGCCGGATTCGCCCCTGACGGCGCGAGTGTCTCGAGCGCCTCGCAGACCGCCTCGACGACCTGGAGGTTGGTCCGCTCGCCGCCTCCCCCGATGTTGTACTGCTCGCCGGGCTGTCCGCGCTGCAGCACGAGCATGAGGCCGGCGCAATGGTCGTCGACATGAAGCCAATCGCGCACGTTGCCGCCATCGCCGTAAATCGGCAACGGGCGCCCCTCGACTGCGTTGAGCACTATCAGAGGGATCAGCTTCTCCGGGTACTGGTAGGGACCGTAGTTGTTGGAGCAGTTCGTGACGAGCACGGGCAGACGGTAGGTGTGCCAATAGGCGCGCGCCAGGTGATCTGCCGAGGCTTTGCTGGCAGCATACGGCGAGTTCGGCGCGTAGGGGCTTTGTTCGTTGAATGCTCCCTCCGGGCCGAGCGTCCCATAGACCTCGTCGGTCGACACGTGCAGAAACCGGAAGCTGTCGCGAGCCGACGAAGGAAGCCGCTGCCAGTAGGTACGCGCAGTCTCGAGAAGAACGAAGGCCCCGACCACGTTCGTCTGGACAAAGGGGGCCGGGCCGTCGATGGACCGATCGACGTGTGACTCAGCGGCCAGGTTCAACACCGCGTCGGGCCGATGCTCGGCGAACGCGCGCGCCATCGCCGCTTCGTCGGCAATGTCCGCATGCAGGAACTCGACGCGGTCGCTGCTCAGCGAACGCTCGAGGTTGAGCAGGCTTCCCGCATACGTGAGCTTGTCGACGATGACGATGCGATCGGCCGTGTGAAGCAGGGCGTGATGAACGAGGTTGGAGCCGATGAATCCGGCTCCTCCCGTAATCAGAAGTGTGCGCAACCCGATGTCCTAGACGGCGGCGCCCTCGGGGTACTGCAGCGCGAGCTTCAGCTCCTTGGCAAGTGAGTCCACCGTGGTGCCCGATCGCTTCCAGGCGCCGTCGGTCTCGAATCGCAGGTCCCCGATACGTCGTCCCCAGGGGGCGATGACGCGGCCGATGGCGCGGAAATCGCCGCGGTCCGCATGTTCCTGGTCCAGACGGCGCACCACATCAGGCGCGACCCGGATGAACGCTCGCAGCGCAGCAGCCGACCGGATGCTGTACTTGCGTCCGTTCCAGGCTGCGTTGAAGACGAGGGCAATCTGCTTGAAGTAGTTGACGAAGAACCTGCGGGCCTCGTCGTGCAGGTCGCCAGAACGGCGGGCCGTGAACTCGCCGCTGGTGAACAGCTTCTTCAACTCCTGTGCAAGAGGCGCCTGAGCGACTCGTCCGCGTCCCACGCCCAGCAGCTTGATCTCGTCGTAGAGCGGCGAATCGTCGCGATCGTTCAGCGCCCGGACGATGTCGTGCGCGGTTGCGAGCGCCTCATCTCTGTACAGCTGACGGCCGGACAGGCTCACCAGATGTGAGGCATTCAACCTCGTGTGCTTCGCGTTGATCGTCACGAACATCTGAACGACGTGATCTTCCGGAAGCCGGTCAAAAATGATCGCTGGCACGCTGAAGTCTTCGCCCTGGAAACGATCGATGTCGGCGTGGAGCGCGAGCAGTCGATGCTGACCATCGATGGCGCGCAGAATACCTTCGCGCTCAGGTACTTTCAGCACACCGACTCGGCCGTCCTCGTCCAGCGCCTGGAAGGACAGCTTCTCGTCACAGCTGATGATGACCGCACCGGGAATCGATGGGAGATCGCGCGCCTGCCTGCACTGTTCGTAGTACTGCACGAGCTCGTCGATCTTGCGCCGGATGATCTGGCGTTGATACGCCTTCTCGCTCGACGCAATCCTCCGTTCGAGCAGATCCCAGTTGACCTTCGAAGCAGTCGCTCCGGCTTTGGACCGGCCGCCGCGAACAGGCGGCTGCGCGGCGTCGCCGTAGTTGAGCACCTCGAACCGGACAAGCTTGTCGATGTCACTCGCAGTGAGAGAGGCTTGATAGAACTGGACTCCAAACTGCTGCATCCGTATCGCGGCAACATTGATCATGGTCGATTCCCGCCACGCCTTCAGGCCGCCAGCCTGTGAGCACGAAAGAGCCGGATCTTACCTGAGCCCTCTCCGCCCATCTCAACGGTTTTTGAGCGAACGTGCCGTGCACACCCCGCCTGGCGTGTCCACAACGCACTGAATAATAAGCTAGTTCTGTCTCTAGATGGGCGGCCGTGGCCGCCCGTCAGGAAGGGCGAAGAAACAGCAGAGGTCGGTCAGGCCTGCGACGTGCGTCGCTCGGGTGTGCGCTGCTGCGGCCAGAGCGAGCTGATTGCGAGCCATCCCAGAGGCAGGACGACCAGCAGATAGGTCAGGTACTGACCGTAGCGGCCATCCGGACCGTAGGGCTCCGTTGCCCAGTGCAGAGGCTCGCTATAGGGGAAGATATTCGCCTCAGTCAGCTCATGGAAGCCGTAAATGAGCAGCTGAATGACGAATACCAGGAGGAAAACGGCGGTGACCTGAAAGAACAGCGCCAGGTTCACGCGATGGCCGTACCTGGTCCACAACCACGCTACGGAGGCGGCAGCCAGCGTTCCAATCACCGCCCCGAGAAGCAGCGGGCCCGACTGCACCTGAAACATCAGCGTGCCCATCAGCAGGGCGGTTTCCATGCCTTCGCGCGCGACCATCAGCAGGGTGAACGCGAACACCCCGAGGGAGGCGGCCGCTCCGGTCTTCAGCGTCGACGCGAGCAACCTGCCTTCGATGTCGCTCTTGATTCGCTTGGCAGTTCGCCACATGTGCACGGTGAGCGATGCCACCGAGATCGCGGCAACGATCGCCAGCACCCCTTCCCAGAGGGCCTGATTGCTGGCCCGCGAGAAAAGGATGGCGGCTACGATGCTGACGAGAATGGCGGTGGCGATTCCCCAGTGGACGGCGGGAATCAGATCGGTACGATTCGCCTTGCGGAGGTACGTGAGGCTGATGGCAATGATGAGGAAGGCCTCGAGCCCTTCCCTCAAGGTGATGACAAAGGCTTGGAGCATGGCCGGCTCAGGTGGATGGATAGACTTCGAAAACGAGACTCAGTCTCAAGTAGCTCCGGCAGTCTACCGCTATATCTACGACCGGTCAAGTCGCCGATCTGTCTGAGACATCACCCCGTTACGCTAAGCTTCGGCATGCTCCTCTCGCGGCCCACATGGGCCTTCGCGGGCCTCGCAATTGCCATCGCGAGCACCCTTCTGTCCCCAGTCACGATCCGGGCGCAGCAGCCAACGTTCCGGGCAGGCACCGAACTGGTGTCGCTGTTTGTGACCGTGACCGACCAGAACCAGCGTCTCGTTCCGGATCTGCTGGTCGAGGACTTCGAGATCCTGGACAACGGCCGGCCGCAGGAGATCGTCTTCTTTCAAAGCGAGGTACAGCCGATCACCGTCGTCGTCATGCTCGACTCGAGCGCCAGCATGACGGCGTCGCTCGACCTCCTGAAGGATGCGGCCGAGCAGTTCCTGATCAGGCTGCTCCCTGCCGACAGCGCAAAGGTGGGAGCGTTCAACGATCGAATCGAGATCACTGCGGAGTTCTCGAACGATCGGGACGAGCTCATTGCGGCGATGCGGGATCAGGACTTCGGGAACGGCACCCGTCTCTACGACGCGCTGTCAATGAGCCTCGACGAGCTCCAGAGCATCGAAGGCCGGCGGGTGGTTCTCATCTTCAGCGACGGCGAGGACACGGCGAGCCGCGCGCGCCTCGGCAGTGTCATCGAGCGGGCGCGAGACGAAGAAGTCATGGTCTACGCGATCGGCCTCGAGATGAACTACTTCGACGGCGTGAGGCAGGTTCGCAGCCGCCCTGACGGCGGTCTGCGGCGAATTGCGGAGGAAACCGGCGGAGGCTATTTCGAATTGGAAGAAACTGCAGACCTGGCGCCGACATACACGCGCGTCGCGCAGGAGCTGCACAGTCAATATGTAATTGGATTCGCACCCGAGACCCTCGACGGGCGCGTGCACGAACTCGAAGTGGAAGTGAAGCGGGGAAACATGACGGCACGTGCGCGCCGCAGCTATATCGCCGATTCGGAGAGACTCGGCGGCGCAGGTCGCTGAGACTGAGTCTCAGGCCCGCATTGCGGTCGCACGGCCGTTGCGGACTAGACGAACATCAGAGCAACGAGCGAGATCGCCAGCAGCATTCCCACCATCCATTCAGCGGTGGCCGAAAAGGTCCATTCGTACATCCTCCTCACCTGCCTTTCACTTGATATGACGAGGTTGGAGGACGGAAGGTTGCGTAGCAGGCCGGGCGTTCAGAGACGGAATCCCGTTTTGAGCGGATCGTCCGGCAGAACCGTGAAGGTGTGATCGCCTGTAAGCCAGGCACTCCCCTGCACTTCCGGCACCACCGCCTCGATCTCACCCAGGCTCGTCCGGGATGCGATGCGCGCGCTCCACATCGCTCCCGTCAAACTGTCGAGCGCCAGCGCTCCCTCGTCGGTGAGCAAGCCGATCGCATCGAGGACCGCGACGATGGCAGCCGAGCCGGCTTCGGTGGGCGACGCCGCGATCTGCCCATCGCCGAACATCAGCACGGCTCGAAGATCGGCC
>JBFWPD010000158.1:0-8258 GCA_050250175.1 Vicinamibacterales bacterium | reverse complement strand
TCGCTCCCAACTGGCTGGGCGACGCCGTGATGGCGCTTCCCGCCATCGCGGATGTGCGCCAATCCGCGTCTCGCAGCGCACTGATCATCGCCGCGCGTCCTTCGGTGGCTCCTCTTTTTACGATGGTGCCTGGCGTGGACGAGATCGTGGAGCTGGACGCCCGCCGATCGCTTGCTCACGACGTGGACGCGATCAGACGGGTGCGCGCAGACGCCGCCGTGCTTCTTCCGAATTCGTTCCGGACGGCGATGATGGTCTGGCGTGCGGGCGTGCAGGAGCGCTGGGGCTACCGCACCTCGTTTCGTGGCGCTCTGTTGACGTTTGCGCCTCCGGCGCCGAGCGAGGTACATCAGGCGACCTACTACCAGCGTCTGACGACTGCGATTGGGGCGTCAGCGGGACCTCGTTTCGCGCGCCTCGACGTCGGCGACGGCAATCGGCGCGCAGCCCACGCGCTCCTCACGGAGCTTGGCTGGGACGGAGGAAGTCCACTCGTCGCGCTGGCGCCGGGAGCGGCCTACGGCACGGCGAAGCGCTGGGCTCCTTCTTCGTACGCCGAGCTTGCGTCGGCGGTCAGCCGCGATGGCGGCCTGCCGGTGATCGTTGGCGGTCCGGCGGATCGGGACGCCGGCGTCGAAGTGATCTCGGCGTTGAAGCCGGATGCAAGAGCGGCAAATCTGATCGGCCGCACGGACCTCCAGACCCTGGCGGGCGTGCTCGCGTTGTGCCGTACACTCGTCTCGAACGACTCGGGAGCGATGCACGTTGCGTCGGCGGTCGGGACTCCGGTGACGGCGCTTTTTGGACCCACGGACGAAACTGCGACGCATCCGGTTGGTGCCGGTTCGAGCCGCGTGCTGACCCACCCGGTGTGGTGCCGGCCCTGCATGCTTCGGGACTGCCCGCTCGATCATCGATGCATGACAGGCATCCGTGTCGAAGCGGTACTCGACGCCGTGAGGAGCAGCGTGTGAATCGAACGGCGGGCAGGGGCGCAGTCTTTCTCGATCGCGATGGCACGCTCATCGAAGAAGTCGGCTATCTCGATCGGCCTGAACGTCTCGAGCTCTATCCCTGGACGGTCGGCGCGATCCAGGCGCTGAATCGAGTGGGCCTCGTGACGGTGCTGGTGTCCAACCAGTCGGGCGTCGCGCGCGGCTTTTTCACCGAAGCCGTCGTCGACGTCGTTCACGGACAGCTCGCCGATCGTCTCGGTGAAGGAGGGGCACGACTCGACGCGTATTACTATTGCCCGCACCATCCTGATGGACGGGTGGCCGAATACGCGCGAGCATGCGCGTGTCGCAAGCCGGGACGCGGCCTTGTCGATCGGGCAGTCGAGGAATTTGGCATCGATCCCCAGCGGTCTTTCACTGTGGGCGATCGATGGCTCGACATCGCTCTGGCGAGAACCATCGGAGCGAAAGGCATCCTGGTTCGCACAGGCTATGGACTCTCCGAGGAGCGTCGTCCGCCTGACGGATTGAGCGCCGACGCGGTCGCCGACAACCTCGCGGGCGCGGCCAGCTGGATTCTCGGACAGCTCACGCAGGAGAATTTGGTAGTTGGGTAATCTTCGAACCTGGGAATTTGACCTCTTACTTGGTCTGGGTAGTTGCGGGGTGTTGAGGATTCACCACGTTCACGAGTCACCCGGTACCTTCGAAGTACCCGGTTGCAAGTAAGGAAGCCAAATTCCCAGATTTGCAGATTCCCAAATTCCCAGATCTTCTGATCCCCTTCATGCCACCGACACGATTGAATCAGATCCCCCTGCGCGGGACTGAACGCAGAGCGCGGCTCCTGTCTCTGATTGACGGACTTCGCCACTGCCGCGTGGCCGTCATCGGCGATTTCATTGCGGACGAGTTCATCTATGGCGAGGTGGCTCGCGTGTCACGCGAGGCGCCGGTACTGATCCTCAAGTACGACGCCACGCAGACCCTGCCCGGCGGCGCCGGGAACGCAGCCAGCAATGTCGCCTCTCTGGGTGGCCGGGCGGTCGCCGCGGGAATCGTCGGCACGGATGGCGAGGGGCGGCGGCTGCTGGCGAGCCTGCCGCGCGGTGTGCAGAAGGCCGGCCTTGTGCGGTCGAGGGCGTACAGGACACCGGTCAAGACACGAATCCTCGCCGGAGGCGTACACTCGGCGAAACAGCAAGTCGTGCGGATCGATCGCGAACCGGGCTGGCCCGTGTCGGCCGCGGTCAGCCAGGCCTTCGCACGCACCATCAAACGCGTCGTCCAGGACTGCGACGCCGTCCTGCTCTCCGACTATGGTTCCGGTCTCGTGACCCCCGAGCTCGCGGCTCTCGTGCAGCGGGCAGCGTCGCGGCCGAGGCGGCGTGGACGCGTCCCGGTTCTCGTGGATTCGCGTTACCGGCTGCTGGAGTATCGAGGCCTCACCACGTGTACGCCGAACCAGTCGGAAGTGGAGCACGTGCTCGGCACCATCATTCCTGACGACGATCCGGAGACGCTCGAGTGGGCGGGCCGCACCGTGTTGCGGCGGACGCGAATGGAAGCCGTCCTCATGACGCGCGGCAGCCGCGGGATGACGCTCTTCGAGCCAGGGCGGAAGACGCTTCACGTTCCCATCTTTGGATCCGACGAAGTGGCTGACGTCACTGGAGCGGGCGACACAGTCCTCGCGACCTTCGGCCTTGCGCTCGCGGCGGGCGCGACGTTTGCCGAGGCCGCATGGCTCGCCAACTACGCCGGCGGGCTCGTCGTCATGAAGCGGGGCACGGCAACGGTCTCAGCGGACGAATTGGCCGCGGCAATTGGAACTGACGCAGAAATTGGGAATTAGGAACTGGGAACTAGGAATTCAAGAGGGAACTGCTTCGTGCGCGCGTGCAGCCGGTAGCCGGTAGCCGGTAGCCTGTAGCCCGAAGCCTGTAGCCCGAAGCCTGTTATGGGAGCCGTCCTCACAGAAGCCGAGCTCGTGACCGCCGTGGAGCGCGATCGCGCCGCGGGCTTGAGCGTTGCCTTCGCGAACGGATGTTTCGACCTGCTGCATGTGGGACACGTCCGCTACCTGCAGGGTGCAGCCGCCGAAGCCGATCGCCTCATCGTCGCGGTCAATGACGACATGTCCGTTGCCCACCTGAAGGGGCCGGGACGACCGATCCTGCGCGCGCCAGACCGTGCCGAGCTCGTGGCTGCCCTGCGGGGTGTTGCTTACGTCGTGATTTTCGAAGACGCAACGGTTGCCCGCCTCCTTCGACTGCTCCGACCTGACGTCCACTGCAAAGGGACCGACTACACCGTGGAGTCCGTGCCTGAGCGGGCGGTCGTGCAGGAGTACGGCGGCCGCACCGCCATCGTCGGCGATCCGAAGCGGCATGCGACGCGCGAGCTGCTGGCCCGGATTGCCAGCCAGCGCAGCTCGTGACCCGAAGGCTGTGGCCCGAAGCCTGGGAGCCTGAAGCCTGAAGACCGACAACGTTCTCCTTGTCCGACTCGGAGCACTGGGTGACGTGGTCCATGCGATTCCCGTGGCCGCCGCCCTGCGGCGTGCGTGGCCCGGTGCCCGGATCGACTGGCTGGTCAGCGCGAAGCATCGCGAGATCCTCGACCTCGTCACCGTTGTCGATCGGGTGATCGCGGTGCGCGACAGGCGCGGTGCGACCGAGGGGACCCCAATCCTCAAGGCGATCGGCGAGCTGCGGCGTTCGCACTACGACGTGGCGCTCGATCTCCAGGGGCTCGTGAAGTCGGCGATGTTCGCGCGCGCGTCCGGAGCGCGGCGCGTGATCGGGTTCGGTGAAGGCTACGTCCGTGAGCCTCTCGCCCGCCGCTTCTACACCGAGACCCATCATCCCGGCGGTCAGCACACGTTCGATCGACAGTCGGCGCATCACGTGATCGATCTCAATCTCGGCGTGCTGCAGACGCTGGAGATTCCGGCAGGAGCGGTGGAGTTTCCCATTGCCGAGGTGACGTCCGCGGTCGCTGTGCGCGTGCTCGAAGAGACCCGCGGGCACTACGCGGTCTTGAATCCGGGTGCCGCCTGGCCCAACAAGCGCTGGCCGCCCAGCCGGCTTGCCGCGCTGGCGGTCGCGTTGCGCCAGCAGCACGGACTGCGATCGGTCGTCATCTGGGGGCCAGGCGAGCAGGCGCTTGCGGAACAGACGGCAGCTGAATCGGCGGGCGCCGCAATCGTGTCGCCGCCGACGACGATTCCCGATCTCGTCGCTCTTGCACGCCGTGCGCGCCTCGTCGTATCCGGCGACACAGGGCCGACCCACATTGCCGCCGCGGTGGGCGCACCGATCGTCGGCATTTACGGTCCCACACGTCCCGAGCGCAACGGGCCATGGAATCCTGACGATGTCACCGTGTCGCGCGCGGCGACGTGCGAGTGTCATCACCTCCGCCGATGCAGGCGGGAGACGATGTGCCTGCTCGAGATCGGCGTAGACGAGGTCGTCGCGGCGGCGACGCGGCGGCTCGCGAGCGCTGAGAGCGGCCGTGGCTGAGCGAACGGGGACCGTGCAGGGCGAACGCGGCACGACGTCGCTGATCGAAAAGGTGGCGCGGCGTCGCGTCGCGCTCGGATTCGTAAGCGCCGCGCTTGCGCTCTGGCTGGCGCGTCCGACGCCTTCGTCTCTGACCGCGGGGGCGTCCGTAGCGCTGGTGGGCGAACTGCTGCGGATCTGGGCATCCGGTCATCTCCACAAGGGCAGCGAGGTCACGGCGTCTGGCCCTTATCGATGGTTCGCCCATCCTCTTTATGTGGGATCGTCGATTCTCGGTGCCGGGTTTGCGATCGCGTCGCACAGCGTCCTCGTCGCGGCACTTGTGGCGTTGTACCTGGTCGTCACCTTGACGGCGGCGGTGCGGACCGAGGAAGCACGTCTGCGCGGCCGGTTCGGGGATCGATACGACAAGTACCGCCGCGGTGCGGGTGACGCGCCGTCGTCTGCGCGTCCGTTCAGCATGGCCCAGGTGCTGGTCAACCGCGAGCATCGCGCGGTGGCGGGCGTGGTGCTGGTGTGGTTGTTGCTTCTCGCGAAGGCGACGTATAATGGTGCGTTTGGGTGAGAGGGCGGTTAGCTCAGTGGTAGAGCACCGGCCTTACACGCCGGCTGTCACAGGTTCGAGCCCTGTACCGCCCACCAAACTATTGAAGATTGTAGATTTAAGATTGAAGATTGGAGACTGAGGACGGATTGAAGGGCGGACGGCGCTCTCCTGCCGTTCGATTAAGGTCGCTCCGAAGAATCTTCAATCTGAAGTCTTCAATCTTCAATTTCAGCGTCAGTTCCAAGAGGGGTCGTAGTTCAGTTGGTTAGAACGCCGGCCTGTCACGCCGGAGGCCGCGGGTTCGAGTCCCGTCGACCCCGCCAACCCTGGGTTGGCACCCTCCCTCTCTTGCCGGTACGGTGACAAGTGCCGGTAGCCCTCCTGTAGTCCCGCCAGGAAGCGTCACGCCCGACGGAAGGGATGCCGATTGTCCTTTTCAAGGCCCGGTGATTCGAGTAAAACTCCCGCAATCGCTCCCGTTGGCATCCCTCGAGCGCTGGAGGAGCCTGTGCGCATCTTCAGAACACGCAAATCGCTCATTGCCGCTGCCGCCGTTGGAGGGGTCCTGGCAATCGCGCCTGGCTTCTCCGGCCTCGTCGCCCAGCAGTCCACGCCGGATTCAGTCAACTGGATTCTGCACAACTGGGATCTGCAGGGCAGCCGCTACTTTCCCGTCGATCAGATCAACCGGTCCAACGTCGCGTCCCTGACGCCGCGCTGGCTGTTTCAGTACGGAATGATCGACGGCGTCTCGAACCAGACCACGCCGATCGTCATCGACGGCGTGATGTACCTGACCGATCCGCGCGGTGGCGTCTATGCCGTCAACGCCACGGACGGACATCTGCTGTGGAGCTTCGACGTGACTCCGTACCTCGGCGGGTTGAGCGAGGTCGGGTACGTTTTCAGGAACCGCGGCCCCGCGTATGAGAACGGCGTCATCTACACGGCGGCCGGTTCGTTCCTCTTCGCGCTCGACGCGAAGACCGGACAGCTTGTCGAGAGCTTTGGCAACAAGGGCCAGGCGCCCGTCATCCTCGACATCATCGAGGAGCGCGCGGCCGCGCGCGCCTCCGAAAGCCCCGAGACGGCGATCGAGATCGGCTACTGGTTCACGGCGGCGCCGCAGATCCACAACGGCGTCATCTACACGGGCACGACCCGCAGCGAGAGCATGATCCCGGGCGGCTACGTGATGGCCGTTGACGCGAAGACCGGCAAGGTCATCTGGCACTTCAACACGATTCCCCAGGACGAGAAGGATCAGGGCTGGGACATCGCCGGTCCGACCTGGGTGGGCGGCATCCGCAACGGCGGCGGCATCTGGGAGACGCCGTCGATCGATCTGGAGCTGAACTCGCTCTACGTCGCCGTCGCGAATCCGTTCGGTGACAGCACGAAGCGCTCCGGCACCAACCTCTTCAGTGATTGCATCATCGCCCTCGATCTCACGACCGGCAAGTTGAAGTGGTACTACCAGCAGGTGCACCACGACGTGTGGGACTACGACTCGGGCAGCCCGCCCATCCTGTTCGACATGCAGGTGAACGGCAAGCCGGTGAAAGCGGTCGCCGAAGCCAACAAGAACGGCTACCTCTATATCCTCGATCGCGTGACCGGCCAGCCGGTGCACCCGATCAAGGAGATGCCGGTGCCGACGACCCCGGCGCGCGCCGGCGAGCAGCCCTGGCCGACGCAGCCGATCCCGCACACGGCTTCAGGCAAGCCGATGGAGTCGAACAGCCCCGTGTTCCCCGAGGAGATCCCTCAGGATCACATCGACAGGAACAAGCTCAAGCTGGTGCCGATCTTCACGCCACAGAACCCGAACCAGGTGATCGCGCCCGGCATGGGTGGTGGCGTGAACTACGGTCCGCTTTCGTACAGCCCGCGCACCGGCCTGCTGTATGTGAACGCAATCGATCAGCCCACGAACTCCGGACGCGGCCCGCGCATGTTCCTGTCCGCGTACGACCCGACCACCGCTGAGCTCGTGTGGCGGAAGATCTACGAAGGCTTCGGACAGGCCGGCTCGATCGTGACGTCGAGCGATCTCCTGTTCGTCGGGGCCGGGAGCAACATCGCCGGATACTTCTATGCCCTCGACGCCAAGACGGGCGAGGAGCTCTGGAAGTACAACACCGGCGCCGGCGTCTTCTCGTCGCCCTCCATGTACGTCGTCAACGGCCAGCAGTACATCGCGGTCGGATCGGGCGGCGGCGATCGCGGACGCCGGGGCGGCGATCTCATCCTGAGCTTCGCGCTGCCGCAACGTAACTGATGCGCCTTCGAGCTGCACTCGTTCTTTCGTGTCTTCTGACTGCCTGCGGCGGGGGAGAGCCGACTCCTCCCGCCGCGGAAGATCCAGCGGGCGAATCTGCGGCATCTGCCACGCCGGCAGCGAAGGCGCCGGCCGTTGGCATCTACATCACGAACGAAACCTCGGGCGATCTCTCGGTCATCGACGCAGCGACCAACACGGTCGCCGCAACGATACCGCTCGGCAAGCGTCCGCGAGGACTCTCACCAAGCCCGGATCGTCGATTTCTCTATGTTGCGCTGAGCGGCTCACCTCCGGCTCCTCCCGGGGTGGACGAGACGACGCTTCCGCCTCCAGATCGATCCGCCGACGGTATCGGCGTCGTCGATCTTCAGGAGCTCAGGCTGCTCAGGGTCCTCGAAAGCGGTACCGATCCCGAGCAGGTGGCCGTGAGCAAGGATGGAACGCGGCTCTTCATCGCGAACGAAGACGCCGCGCAGCTGAGTGTTTTCAGCCTGCAGGAGGAACGGATCATCGAAGCGCACGATGTCGGGGAGGAGCCTGAAGGCGTGACGGTGAGCCCCAGCGGCGTCCACGTCTACGTCACCGCCGAGGCCACGAACTCGGTGCACGTCCTCGACGTCGCGGCGAGCAGGATGGTCGCGACGCTCGAAGTGGGCCCGCGGCCGCGGTCGGTCGCATTTCTCCCGGACGGCTCACGTGCCTATGTGACCAACGAGAATGGCGCGAGTCTCTCGGTGATCGACGCTCAGAAGCTCGTCGTCATCGATACGATCGATCTCGGCGAAGGCATGAGGCCGATGGGAGTCGCGGTCGCACCGGACGGGAGCATGGTGTACGTGTCCACCGGCAGAAGCCGCATGGTGCTCTTCGTTGATCCCAAGACCAACAGCGTTCAGGGATCCGTCGAGGTCGGGACGCGGCCGTGGGGAATCGCGGTCTCCCCG
>JBFWPD010000157.1:0-8269 GCA_050250175.1 Vicinamibacterales bacterium | reverse complement strand
CGAGATCCGCACGTCGGATGGCACGCTCCTCAAGAAGACCGATCCCTACGGCGTCGCGTTCGAGACGCCCCCCAACACCGCAGCGATCGTCAGGGACCTCTCGCGGTACGAGTGGGGCGATGGCGCGTGGATGGCGTCGCGCAGCGGACTGGAGGGCTGGCTCCATTGCCCGATGGCGATCTACGAGGTGCACCTCGGCTCGTGGGCGAGAGTGCCCGAGGATGGCAACCGCTTCCTGAGCTATCGCGAACTGGCGCATCGCCTCGTCCCGTACGTGAAGGAGATGGGCTTCACGCACATCGAGCTGATGCCCGTGATGGAGCATCCGTTCTCCGGCTCCTGGGGCTATCAGGTGCTCGGATTCTTCGCGCCGACGAGCCGCTACGGTCCGCCCGAAGATTTCAAGGCCTTCGTGGACAGCTGCCATCGCGCAGGAATCGGCGTCATCCTCGACTGGGTGCCCGGTCACTTTCCCAAAGACGAACACGGCCTCGCGCGATTCGACGGGACGGCCCTGTACGAACATGCCGACTGGCGGCAGGGAGAGCACAAGGAGTGGGGGACGCACGTCTTCAACTACGGCAGGAACGAAGTGCAGAGTTTCCTGCTGTCGAACGCGCTGTTCTGGCTCGAGGAGTATCACGTGGACGGCCTGCGGGTGGACGCGGTCGCCTCGATGCTCTATCTCGACTATTCACGGCGCGAGGGCGAGTGGATCCCGAACCAGTTCGGAGGACGCGAGAACCTGGAGGCGGTGAAGTTCCTTCAGCGCATGAACGGGCTCACGCATGGTGAGCACGTCGGAACGGTGACCCTGGCAGAAGAGTCAACGGCCTGGCCGGGCGTCAGCCGCCCCACCTACGTCGGGGGCCTCGGCTTCACCTACAAGTGGAACATGGGGTGGATGCACGACACGCTCGTGTACGCCTCGAAGGATCCGGTCTTCCGGCGCTGGGAGCACGATCTTCTGACCTTCTCGCTGCTCTACGCATTCACCGAGAACTTCGTCCTGCCGTTCTCCCACGACGAAGTGGTCCACGGCAAAGGCTCGCTTCTCGACAAGATGCCTGGCGACGCCTGGCAGAAGCGCGCCGCGTTGCGCCTGCTCTACGGCTTCATGTACGCGCATCCCGGCAAGAAGCTGCTGTTCATGGGGTCGGAGTTCGGACAGTGGCGCGAGTGGAACCACGACCGCAGCCTCGACTGGCATCTGCTCGACGACGCGGCACACCGGGGCATCAGGGACTTCGTCCAGACGCTCAATCGCCTGTACGTCTCCGAGGCCTCGCTGCACGAGGTCGATTTCGACGGACAGGGGTTCCGCTGGATCGACTCCCACGACAACGAGAACAGCGTGATCTCCTTCATTCGCTACGCCCGCGATCCCCGGGATTGCATCGTCGGACTCTTCAACTTCACGCCCGTGCCTCGTCACGAATATCGCGTCGGCGTTCCCGAAGCTGGCTTCTACGCGGAGCTGTTGAACAGTGACAGCGACCTGTTCGGCGGCAGCAATCTCGGCAACGCCGGCGGCGTCGCCAGCGAGACCATCCCGGCACACGGATTCAGTCAGTCCATTCAATTGACCGCTCCGCCGTTGGGCTGTCTGTTCCTCAAGCGAACGGTTTGATGCTCGAGGTCCTTCAGGGTCCTTCAGGCTCGAAGCACCCACAGGACCCAGGACCTGAAGGACCCAGAGGACCCCAGCACCCCAAAGGACCTTGACCCGAGAGTGCTTTCCGAACTTCGTTCGTCGCGCGGTATCGCCGCTGCCCTTGTGACGTTCGGCGCGTTCATCGATCTTGTCGCGTACTCCATCGCAGTCCCCGTACTTCCAGATCTGAGCCAGCGTCTCGGCGCTACGCCGACGACCGTCGGGCTGCTGTTTGCCTCGTTCGGTCTCACCGTCCTGGTCGCGGCGGTGCCGATGGGGGCGATTTCCGATCGCCTGGGCCGCCGGGTTCCGCTCATCGCCGGGTCGATCATCCTCGGCGTGGCCTCGGCGCTCTTCGCGTATGCCGATCAGATCTGGCTGCTGTTTGCGGCGCGAATGATCCAGGGTGTCGGCGACGCGATGACCTGGGTGGTCGGGTTCGCCTTGATCGCCGACCTGTACGATCCGACCGAGCGCGGACGCGCGATGGGCATGGTGATGTCAGGCACGAGCTTCGGCCTGATGGTCGGACCGACGATCGGCGGCTGGCTGTACGAGGCGGGGGGAGTCCACGTCCCTTTTCTGGCTGTTGCGGCCGCATCGTTCGGAGTGGCTGTGCTCTTCGCATGGGTCGAACTGCCCGCGTCTCAGGAACGAAGCGAGAGGGTGCCGATTGCGCTCCTGATGCGCGATCGTGTCGTAGTCATCTGTGTGCTTCTGGTGATTGTCGCGGCGTCGACAATCGCGATGCTCGAGCCCGTTCTCTCGCTGTGGCTGACGTCGAGTCTCGGCCTGGGGCCCGGGCGAATCGGGCTGGTCTTTGGCGTGGCGGCGGTATGCTCCACGTTGCTGCACCCTCTCTACGGGCGATTTGCGGATCGGTGGGGAGGACGCCGGGTGGCGTTGCTGGGGCTGCTGTGTACCGCTGCCGCGCTTCCTCTGCTCAGCCTGGCGTGGAACTTTGCGTCGGCGACGTCCCTCTACGTGCTGCAGGCGGCTGCCATGGCTCTTGTCGTGACGCCTTCACTCGCGTACATGGCCGAGGCCGTCTCGCGAGCGGCCTCCGGATCGTTCGGCGTGGCGTACGGTCTCTACAATGTGGCCTGGGGCGTGGGACTGCTGGCCGGCCCGGCGCTTGGCGGGTTCCTGTACGAGCGGATTGGATTCGGCTGGCTGACGCTTGCCTGGATGCCGGCTGTCGTCGCGGTTACTTTCGCGCTGGCGCGCGCCGGGGAGCAGGACGCGAACCGCCAGACATCGACTCGATCTTCGCCCACTCCGCATCCGTAACCGGCATCACGGAGAGCCGCGAAATCCGCACCAGTGCAAACGTTCTGAATCCCGGGTCCGCTTTGATCTCGGCAAGGGTGACCGGATTCGCAAGCTTCTTGACCGGGCCGATATCCACTACGGCGTGCTTACCCGACTTGTCGGCGGGATCGGGGTAAGCGTCGCCCAACGCCTTGGCAATGCCGACGACGGCTTTTTCGCTGCCGGTGTGGTAATAGAAGATGCGGTCGCCCCGGCGCACCGAATGCAGATGCTTCTGCGCCAGCGGATTCTTCACGCCGCTCCAGACGGTTCGTGCGTCCTTGACCAGCGAATCAAAATGGTAGGTCGACGGCTCTTCCTTGAACAGCCAGTTCATCGAACGTCTCCCTGTAGCGCCAGCGTCGCGTCAATTGTAGATTGAAGCGGACGTGCGGTACAGACACCAATTCGGCGTGCTGGCAGTGGCGCTCGTCTGCCTGGCGGGATGCGAGTCGCAGGAGCAACGGCCAGGGCAGCCGCCCGCAGGTGTCTCATGGACGCCGGTCGCGGAGTGGTCCGGCCGCGGCAATCGGCAGACCGAGACGTTCACGATGTTCCAGCATCTCTGGCGACTGAGGTGGGAGGCGACCGCCGGCAGCGGCGCCGAGCCGCCGGCGCTTCGAGTGACCGTTCACAGCGCCGACAGCGGACGCCTCCTCGAGGCGCCGCTCGACGAGAGCGGCGCCGGCAGTGGCGTGGTGGAGATTGTCGAGGAGCCGCGTCAGTTCTATCTGACCATCGAGTCGACAGGTCTCGAGTGGACGCTCGCGGTCGAAGACTCCGTGCCTGCCCGTTGAATTCGTTCGAGCCCGCTAGCAGTAGATCCCCTCGCACGGAGGAGGCGCCGCCCCTCCCGACCCGCCAACCGCACCAACCATCGTCGGATGAAGGGTGCAGTGATAGTTCCCGCCTGCGGCAGGGATCTGCACCATCCCGCTGATGCCTCCCGGCGGGATTTCCCCGGTGTCGAACGATCCGTCGTTGGCGACGATGTGGTGAATCTCGCTGTGGTTGTTACGCCACTGGGCGCCCTGTCCGCCGAGCGGCGCAGGATTCGGTGAGAAGGACTGCGATCCGTTGTTCGCCGTGATGCGAATCGTGTTCGGACCGTCGTCTGATGGATCCGCGGGATTGCCGTTGCTGGAACATGCCGTCAGCGCAATCACTGCGGCGAGCACGCTGCAGACTGCGAGACTCGGAACCGGACGCATAGGAGGTTCTCCAGATGGTGGTTGCAGGACGAGTAAGCCCGCCTGTCCGGGCTGCAAGTCGAGTGCCTGCGGGTTCTCGAAGAAAACGTCCTGTGGGTAGGCGGGGAACGACCGTCAGAGTTACGATGCACGGAAGGCTTTACCTTTTCCGCAAGCGACCCGGCGGATGCGTTCGGCAATGGAGGGATGATTCAGATGCGCAATCGAGTTCTTGTGTTGGCCCTGCTGGCCATGATGTGTTCGACCTTCGCGGCGTGTGCTTCGGAGCCGGAGCCTGCCGCTGAGGCGCCCGAGACGACCGGGGCAGCACCTGCCGCGCCGGGCGAATTGCCTGCGACGATCGTGGCGGAGCGTGGCGGCTTCATTCCCGAAGGCATCGAGTACGACCCCAAGTCGAATCGCCTGCTCGCGGGCTCGCTCGCTGAAGGGACGATCTTCCAGATCCATCCCGACGGCCGGGTGACGGCGGCTATCAGCGATGCGGAGCTCGGTTCGTCAGTCGGGATCGAAGTGGACGAGGCGCGCGATCGGCTGCTCGTCGCCAACTCCGACGCGTCGGTGTTCCAGGGCCAGGGGACAGGACAGGCGAAGCTGGGCGCCTACAACCTGACGACCGGTCAGCAGCTGGCGATGGTAGACCTGAGCACCGCGATCCCGAATGCTCCCGCTGACGCGACCTATTTCGCCAACGACGTCGCGGTGGCAGACGATGGCACCGCGTACGTGACCGACACGATGCGCGCGGCAATCTATCGCGTCACTCCCGACTATCAGGTGACGCTCTTCCATCAGTTTCCGCCAACCGAGGGACTGGCGCTGAACGGCATCGTCTATCACTCGTCCGGGTACCTGCTGGTGGCCGGCGGCGAGACGCTCTACAAGGTTCCCGTCGACAAGCCGGCCGGGATGACCGTCGTGAAGCTCGGGCAACCCGTGGCCGGGCAGGACGGAATGGTCTGGGCTTCCAACGGCAATCTGGTGATCGTCAGCAACTCCGCAAGCCGCGTCGTCGCGCTCAGGAGCGGCGACGACTGGGCCAGCGCCGAGGTGACCGGTGTGGGACAGATGACGGGGCAGATCACGACTGCGGCCGTTGTGGGCGATGACATCTATGTCGTGTCCCCGCACTTCGCCGATGCGGATCCACCAAGCTTCTCGCGCGCGGACATCCAGTGACATCGGCCCGGCTTTCCCCGGCTCTCGTCCTGGCCCTGCTGACGGCGGCATTGCCGGCGTCAGCAGCGGCGCAGGATCGATGGCTGGCGGCGGACAAGGCCGCCCACTTCGGAGCGACGCTCGGTATCTCCGCGGGCGGCTACGCAGGGACGGCGCTGGCGAGCGATCGAGAGAGATGGCGAATCGCGGGGGGATTGGGTCTCGGGCTGGGCGCGGCGGCCGGCAAGGAACTCTGGGATAGATCGCACAGCGGAACTCCGTCCTGGCGTGATTTCGCCTGGAGTGCGGTCGGCACCGCCGCGGGTACCGCTATCGCGTGGCTGGTCGATCGAGCGAGGACACCTGCCTCGGGAGCGCGTACTGCGACAAACGCGCCGACGCCGTCGGTGTCGTTCTATCGGTCTGTTGTCGCGAAGTAAGGACTGGCCGAGCGGGAAGGAGCAGGCAGGGGCCCGCGACCAAGGCCCCTGCCCCGCATTTCACTAGGGCTGTGCCGGCGGCACCGAGCAGACACCCTGCACCGAACGCAGCGTGGTGACGTCGAACGTTTCTCCAGCGCCGATGCGTCCCGTGACGGCGACGCGGTGGCCCTCGAGCTCACGCATTTTCTCCTCTGGCGCCGAGCGCAGCTTGTAGCTCGGACCAGACTCCTGGTTTTCCGCCTCGACCTGATTCGGCGGTTTGGACAGATCTTTCACGTTCGCCAGGATGTACCCCGTCGCCTGAGCGGGCGTGGCTTGGGCGTTCCCCTCGCGATACAGACATCCCTCGTAGTGCACCATGGTGCCCTGAGCGGGTGCGGCTTGAGCGGCTCGGGATGATTCCTGGGAGCCGGGGATTGCCTGCGGACTTCCTGCAGCAAGACCGACGCTCGCCGACATGGCAGCGACGGCACATGCGACGACATATCTCTTCAGCACGCTGTCCCTCCTGACCGATACGTACGGACCGACTTTGTTCCATAGTGCAAGAGGGGCACCATCACCACGGCGCCTCGGCAGAAGCGGCAAGATCCGCTGATTTGCTTGGAATTTTGCGATGTCTGCGAGGCGTACTGTCGCCAGAGGACCGGAGCTCCACAGTACTGTCGCTTCAGATTGAAAGCATGAGATTTCATTCTGAACGGCGTCGGCTTAAAATAGTCGAATGGCCAAGTCGCAGGCGGTCGAAGAGGGGAGCGCTGACTCCAAGGAGCTCCATCTTGCAGAGCTTCTCGATTTCCGGCCCGACCAGGGCGTCATCCGCCTGAACGATCAGCGTGTCGTCATCCTCAGTGCGGCGGCCAACGGTCTGCTTCGGAAGGAGCTCATCGACACACTCGGTACGGACACGGCGCGGCGGCTCCTGCTGCGCTTCGGGTTCGCCGAGGGCTACCACGACGCGGTCAACTTGAGGGAGCGATCCGACTGGGCCTCCGCGCTCGAGAGCCTGCGCTCCGGCGCCATGCTCCATACCCTGGCGGGGATCGCGCGCTCAGAGGTGTTGCGGGCCGACTACGACGAGACGACCCGCCGGTTCGAAGCCGAAGTGGACTGGCACGACTCGTACGTAGCCGAGCAGCATCTCCACCATCACGGCAAGAGTCCCGTCCCTGTCTGCTGGTCGGTGGCCGGCTACTGGAGCGGATTCGCCAGTGCCTGCATGGGGCAGGAGATCTATTTCCGCGAAAAGACATGCCTGGCGCAGGGCGCGGAGTTCTGCGCCGCGATTGGCCGCGACGCCGAGAGCTGGGGTGCCGAGATCGACTCGATCCGCGCGGAGTTCCAGGCGGCGGTCGTCGGCCATGAGGTTGAGCGTCTGCAGGAGGCCGTCGGCAAGCGCCTCAAGGAGCTCGATCGTCGCGAGCGGCTACTGGAGCGCCGCGAGCGCGAGCTGAATCTTCTCCGCGAACGGATCAACCGTCACGCGGCTGCCCGGCACTTCGTCGCCGGAAGCCAGGCCATGCAGGATGTCCTGGAGCTGGCGGCGCGTGTCGCGCCGCTCGAGACCACGGTGCTCGTCTACGGCGAGAGCGGCACCGGAAAGGAGTTCATCGTCCGGCTCATTCACGATCAGAGTCCCAGAGCTGCCGCGCCGTTCGTGAGCATCAACTGCGCCGCGCTGACCGAGACGCTGCTCGAATCCGAGCTGTTCGGACACGTGAGAGGCGCCTTTACCGGCGCCGTGCGCGACAAGGCGGGACTGTTCGAGGTCGCTGGCAACGGCACCATCTTCCTCGACGAGATCGGCGAGGTTGCGCCAACGGTGCAGGCGAAGCTGCTGCGCGCCCTCCAGGAGCGCGAGTTCCGCCGGGTAGGCGCGGAGCGCAGCATCCGCTTGAACGCTCGTGTGGTCGCGGCGACCAATCGTGATCTCCGCGCGGCTGTGGAAGCAGGGGCGTTCCGCGAGGATCTCTACTTCCGTCTGGGAGCCTTCATCATCACCGTGCCACCGCTCCGCGACAGGCGTGAAGACATCCCGCCGCTGGTACACAATTTTGTCGTACAGGCGGCGGCGCGCATGAAGAAGAGCGTCAGGTCCGTGTCCGCCGACGCGATGTCCGCGCTCATGCGCTATGGCTGGCCGGGTAACGTCCGCGAGCTCGAGCACGCCATCGAACGGGCTGTGATTCTCGCAAACACTCCCAGCATCCGCCTGCGCGACCTTCCGCCGGAGATCTCACGAAGAGGCCGCGCGTCCGCGACCGATGACACGCTCGACCTGCAGGAGCAGGAGCGTACCGCCATCGAGCGCGCGCTGGAGAGGTTTGGAGGCAACCGGCGGAAGGCCGCCGAGGCGCTGAACATCAGCACGGTCACGCTCTGGCGGCGGCTGAAGCAGTACGGCCTCTCCTCGTAGCCCCGGCACCCCTGCCCGCCACTCGCGATCCTACAAGAAAGTCTGAGTCCGGCTGGTCAATCGACACTTGTGTCGATTG
>JBFWPD010000156.1:0-8280 GCA_050250175.1 Vicinamibacterales bacterium | reverse complement strand
GGAAAACCAACACCGCCAACGACTTGTTTCCCGGCGATCTGGGACTGACGTCCGGCTAACTCTCGCGGGCCCTGCGGCAACCGGCGCCCTCGATTCGTGAGGACCGGCTCCTCTTCCGATTGCTGCCGAATCTTGGAAAGGCGTGGATCAGGAGAGCGCGCGGCATTGAAGCCGAAGGCGTTCGAGAGTGGTTGCACGGCCGTCTGGAATCCCTGACTGGCGCTCCGGTCACCTCCGCCGAGATTCGCTGGATCGACAGCCAACGTTCTCTGACACACCCAACGACCAACACGGTGGCCGAGTCGTTCGTCGTCACTTTCAGTCCCGGCCATGATTGATCGCTGGCTCCTGTCCTATCGTGCTCGCCCGATCGATCTCGCCGTTTTCCGGATCGTCTACTGCGTCCTCGTCCTCGGCGTGTACCTGCCCCGCGGCTCCTGGCTTGGCGCGATGCCGGACGCGGCCTTCATGCCGCCGCCCGGCCTGGCGCTGCTCTTTGCTGGATTCCCTTCGCACGAGGTTGCGCTGGGGCTGAATGTCGTTGCCCTCGTGGCGGTCACGACACTCGGTGTGGGATTCGCGCCGGTCATGTCCTCGTTCGTGCTGTCGGCATCGCTCGTCGCGATCAATTCGTTCGTGTACTCGACCGGGAAGATCGACCACATGATCCTCGTGGAGCTGGTGCCCGCGGTGATGGCCTTCTCCGGTTGGGGAGCGTGTCTGAGCGTGAGCCGGCGGCATCACCCGGCGCCGCAGGAATCCAGACCGTGCTGGCCGCTCGCCATCCTGGGTCTCGCCATCGGTGTGGCAATGTTTACGGCGGCCTGGGCGAAGGCATCGACGGGATGGTTGGATCCGGCGACGCAGGCCGTCAGGGGACACTTTCTCGCAAACCTGCTAATGAGCAATCGAGAGCCATTGGCTGCGTCTCTCGTCCATCTGCTTCCGGTCTGGGTGTGGGAGGTGAAGGACTACGCATCCGTCATCCTCGAGCTGCTCCTGCTGCCGGCGCTCCTGATTCCCGGGTTCTTCCGAGTGGTGCTCGTGCTGGCGGCGCTCTTTCACCTGGGGGTCTGGCTGACGTTCGAGATTCCGTTCTGGTCTAACCTCCTCGCGTACCTGCCGTTCTTCGGCGGTTGGCGGGTTCGAGACGTGCCACTGCCAAGGTTCGCGGTCGCCGTCCCAGTCGCGTGGTCCGCGTACGTCATCAGCCGCGACATCCCGGTCGCCCCTGCCTGGTTCGAGGGACTGCTCGTCGTCGCGGGAGCTGTTCTCGCCGTCGGCTGGCTGCTCGTGGCGAGTCGCCGGCCGGCGCCTGAGCCGGCGTAACCTTCTCGAGACAAACACGTTCGACACGGGGCTGGCCGTTGCCAACAGGCAGCTCTCTGGCCGGTGCGCGTCCAGGGACGCGCGGTTCGGAGTATAGTTAGAGGTTCGTGCTGACTCTGAATCTGAGCCGGATCAGGACCGCTCATGAGCGGTTCGAGCAGTCGTACGCGCCCGAGGTGTTTACGGGGACCGACGCGCCATCTCAGGACCTGTACACCATCGTCCAGCCGGTGCGGCTGGTCGTGGACGTCTCCAAGGACCAGGAGCGGTTCCGCCTGGTGGGGCGGGTGGCCACGCGGCTCGAGCTGGTCTGCAGCAGGTGCCTGGAGCCGTTCGACTGGCCGGTGGATGCGGCCTTCGATCTGCAGTATCAGCCGAAGGAAAAGTACGCCGAGCACCAGGAGCGTGAGATTCGCGACGACGATTTCGCCGCGGCGTACTACGAAAACGAGACGATCGATCTCGGGCAGCTGATGGCCGAGCAGTTTCATCTGTCGGTCCCGATGAAGCCGCTCTGTACGGACGATTGCCGCGGCCTGTGCCCGCAGTGCGGGACGAACCTGAATCGCGGCACCTGTGATTGCCGGCCCGACTGGGACGATCCGCGGCTGGCCGCACTTCGCGCATTACGACGAGAATCGTGAGAAGACGATGCCTAATCCGAAACGACGACATTCGAAGACCCGCACCGCAAAGCGCCGGACCCACGACGCGCTCAAGGCCGTCGGCCTGAGCGAGTGTCCCAACTGTCACGAGCCCAAGCCGCCGCATCGGGTCTGCACGAACTGCGGGTACTACCGCGGACGGCAGGCGCGCGCGGTCGAAGAGGAATAGCGGCCAGGTTGAGGTCCTACAGGACCGAAGGACCTGAAGGTCCCCGCTAATCCGATGCTTTGGATTGCTGTCGACGCGATGGGCGGCGACGAGGCGCCGGCCCTGATCGTGGACGGTGCGCTCACAGCAGCACGCCATTTCGATATGGGCATCGCGCTCGTCGGTCCCGTGGCGGCACTCGAACACGAGGTGGCGCGCCATCCAGCGGTCGACAGGGCGCGGCTTCGGCTCGTCGGCGCTGACGACGTGATCGGGATGGAGGAGCCTCCGGCATCGGCACTGCGGCGGAAGCCCGCGGCGTCGATTCGCGTCGCGGCGGAGCTGGTCGCACGCGGCGACGCGGCGGCGCTGTTCAGCGCCGGGCATACCGGCGCGACGGTGATGGCGGCTCACGGCGCGTTCGGGATGCTGCGCGACGTGGATCGTCCCGCGCTGGCGGCGACGATTCCCACCCTCGGCCGTCCGGCGATCCTGCTCGACGTCGGCGCGAGCGTGGAGTGCCGGCCGGCGCATCTGGTGCAGTTCGCCGTGATGGGGAGCCGTTACGCGCGGATCGCGCTCGGGATCGATCGGCCGCGTGTCGGACTGCTCTCGATTGGAGAGGAAGCCACGAAGGGCAACGAGCTCACCCGCGACGCGCACCAGCTGCTCAAGACGTCCCCCGTGCAGTTCATCGGCAACATCGAGGCACGCGACGTGTACTCCGGCGCCGCCGATGTGATCGTGTGCGACGGCTTCACCGGCAACATCGCGCTGAAGGTCAGTGAAGGTCTCGTCGAGATGATCGAGACGCGGCAGGGCGAGGAACTGGCGAGAACGGTCACGCTCCGCACCGGGACGCTGCAGGCGCGCCGTGCGATGCGCCGCTTGCGGATGCAGGTGGACTATTCGGAGTACGGAGGGGCGCCGCTGCTCGGTGTCTGCGGCGTGGTGATCGTGGGTCACGGCCGGTCGAGCTCCAAGGCCGTTCGCAATGCTGTGGCGATGGCGTATCGCCTCGCGTCGGAAGACGTCATCGCGCGCATCGAGCGCGATCTGGCCGACGCCGGAGTGCCGCACGCGTGATTGCTTTCCTCTTTCCAGGTCAGGGATCGCAGAGAGTCGGCATGGGCCGCGAACTGGCCGAAGCCTTCCCCATTTGCCGCGAGACCTTCGATGAGCTGGACGCCGCGGTTGGCGGGCCACTGAGCCGCCTCTGCTTCGAGGGGCCGGAAAGCGAGCTCACGCTGACTGAAAACACACAGCCCGCGATTCTCGGCATGAGCATCGCGGCGTACCGGCTGCTCGAGTCGCGCGGCGTCCGTCCTGACTTCGTCGCCGGTCACAGCCTCGGCGAGTACTCGGCCAACGTCGCGGCCGGCACGATGAAGTTCGGCGACGCTGCACAGATCGTGCGACGCCGCGGCCGCTACATGCAGGAAGCAGTGCCGGTCGGAACCGGCGCGATGTCGGCAATCCTGGGGCTGGATGCCGACCTCGTCGCGCAGGCATGCGTCGAGGGCGCGCAGGGAGAAGTGGTCAGCCCGGCCAACCTGAATGGCGGCGGTCAGATCGTCATTGCGGGCGCCAGGGATGCCGTTGCGCGGGCTGGCGAGCGCGCCAAGGCGCTCGGCGCGCGGCGCGTGATGCCGCTGCCCGTGAGTGCGCCCTTTCATTGCGCGCTGATGACGCCCGCCCGCGACCGCCTTGCGCCGGAGCTCCATGCGCTGAGTGTCTCGGATCCACGCGTGCCGATCGTTGCCAACGTCGATGCGATGCCGAAGCGGACGGCCACCGGCGCCGTCGAGGCGCTCATCGCCCAGGTGTCCTCTCCGGTACGATGGGAAGCCGTCGTGCAACGTCTTGCGTCGGAAGGCGTCACAACGTATGTTGAGGTAGGCCCGGGCACCGTGTTGAGTGGCCTGGTCCGGAAAATTCATCGCGACGCCTCTGTCGCCAGTGTCAGCGGACCGGACGATCTCTCGGCTTTGGACGGCCTGGTCCAGCGGACCTGAGTCCTCGCCTTTTCATTCATGTTCGATCTCAGCGGAAAGGTTGCGCTCGTCACCGGTGCGTCGCGCGGGATTGGACGCGCCATTGCCCTTCGCTTCGCCGATCGGGGTGCGCTGGTCGTGACCGCCGCCCGCGGGGACAACGCCGCGCCGACCGCTGCGGCGATCGTCGAACGGGGAGGACGGGCCGAAGCCGTCTCGCTGGATGTGACCGACGCGACAGCCGTCGAGGGTTTGCCTGGGTCGATTGTCGCCAGCCACGGCCGGCTCGACATCGTCGTCAGCAACGCCGGCATTGCCCGCGATCAGCTGCTGATGCGCATGAAGCGTGAGGATTGGGATGCGGTGCTGGCGACGAACCTCACGGCCATGTTCCTGCTCGCACAGGCGGCGATGCGGCCGATGCTGAAGCAGCGGGGAGGGCGGATCATTGCAGTCAGCTCGGTGGTCGGGCAGACCGGGAATCCGGGGCAGACCAACTACGCCGCGTCGAAGGCAGGTCTCATCGGGTTCTCGAAGGCGCTGGCCCGCGAAGTCGCCTCGAGGGGCATCACGGTCAACGTGATCGCCCCGGGCATGATCGACACCGACATGACGCAGCAGATTTCGGAGAAGGCCCACACCGACTGGGCGTCGGCAATTCCACTCGGCCGCCTGGGTACGGTGGACGATGTGGCGGCGGCTGCGTGCTTTCTCGCGTCGGATGAGGCAGCGTATATTACAGGGCACGTTCTGGCCGTGAACGGCGGGATGTACATGTAGGAGGAATGATGGCGGTAGCCGATAAGGTCAAGGGCATCATCGTGGAGCAGCTGGGTGTGGACGAAGAGGAAGTGACGCCGGATGCGTCGTTCGTCGACGACCTGGGGGCGGACTCGCTGGACACGGTCGAGCTCGTGATGGCGTTCGAAGAGGAGTTCGGGATCGAGATTCCCGACGAGGACGCCGAGAAAATCACGCGCGTCAAGGAAGCGATCGAGTACATCGAAGCCCATGGCAAGGGGAAGAAGTAGCGCAGCATGAGCAGCAACCGGCGAGTCGTCGTCACCGGCCTCGGGCTGGTGTCGGCGCTGGGCATCGGTACCAACGAGAACTGGGCGGCGCTGTCAGCGGGGCGGCCAGGGGTGCGGCGGATCACGCGCTTCGACGTGAGTGCGTACGCCGCGCAGATCGCCGCCGAGGTCGACGGCTTCGACCCGTTGAACTGGATTGAGAAGAAGGACGTCAAGAAGATGGACCTCTTCATCCAGTACGCCATTGCGGCGTCGCAGTTCGCAATGGACGACGCGAAGCTGTCGATCACGCCGGAAAACGCACCGGATATCGGCGTCTACATCGGGTCGGGCATCGGCGGGTTCATCACCATCGAGCGTGAACACGAAGCCCTGCTGAACGGTGGACCGCGCCGCATTTCCCCGTTCTTCATTCCCTCGGCCATCATCAACCTGGCGGCCGGACAGGTGTCGATCCGGTTCGGCGCCAAGGGCCCGAACCTTGCGACGTGCACCGCGTGCTCGGCATCGGCACACGCCGTTGGCGAGTCGTTCGAGATCATCCGCCGCGGCGACGCGGTGGCCATGATCGCGGGCGGATCGGAAGCCGCGATCACGCCGATGAGCGTCGGCGGGTTCGGATCGATGCGGGCGCTGTCGACGAGGAACGACGAGCCCGAGCGGGCGAGCCGTCCCTTCGATAAGGATCGCGACGGCTTCATCATCGGCGAGGGTGCGGGCGTCCTCATCCTCGAGGAGCTCGAGTACGCCAGAAGCCGCGGAGCCAGGATCTACGCGGAGCTCGTCGGGTATGGATCGTCAGCCGACGCGTATCACATGACGGCGCCGTCGGAAGACGGGGATGGCGCACGCCGCGTGATGCAGATGGCAGTCCGGAAGGCCGGCATTCGGCCCGACGAGGTGGACTACATCAACGCGCACGGCACCTCGACCCCGTACAACGACAGGCTCGAGACACTCGCCATCAAGCGTCTCTTCGGAGAGCACGCGCACAGGCTCGCAATTTCCTCCACGAAGTCGATGACCGGCCATCTTCTGGGCGGGGCCGGCGGATTGGAAGCCGGCATCACCGCGCTGGCGGTGCATCACCAGCTCGTGCCGCCGACCATCAACCTCGACGCGCCCGATCCGGAATGCGACCTCGACTACGTGCCGAACACGGCCAGGCAGATGGCGATCAGCTACGCCCTGTCGAATTCGTTCGGCTTCGGCGGCACCAATGCCGCTCTTCTGTTCAAGCGCTTCGATGGTCAATGACTCCGCGCTTGAACCATGAAATTGAAGATTGAAGATTTAAGATTGAAGATTGAAAGGCGAGTCACGCTGCATTCCTCGTCCTGCCGTGCCGCCTCCTTCAATCGCCTGCGCGCGAATCGCAAACCGTCAGGCATTCAGCTCTTTCCCAATCTTCAACCTTCAATCTTCACTCTTCAATTTGAGGCAGACCGCAGATGAAACTCGCGGTCTGCCTGAAGCAGGTTCCCTCCCGCGACTGGCAGCCCCGGGTCGATGAGCGCGGCACCTGGATTCGTGACGCCGACGCGACCTACGAGATGAACGAGCCTGACGCCTATGCGCTCGAGGAAGCGCTCAGGCTGAAGGAGAAGCACGGCGGCGAGGTCGTGGCCTGTGCCGCCGGGCCGTCGCGCGTCGCACAGGTCCTTCGGGAAGCCCTCGCCCGCGGCGCCGATCGCGCCATTCACGTCGAAGACGGCAGCCTCGGAGCGGCCGACGCGTCCGTGATCGCGCAGGCGCTGGCGTCTGCGATCAAGGACGAGCAGTTCGACCTCGTGCTCACTGGTCTGCAGTCCGACGATCAGGGGTTCGCGCAGACCGGCGTCCTCCTCGCCGAGCGTCTCGGTCTTTCCCACGCGACAATCGTCATGGAGGTCGCAGTCTCCGGGACCGACCTTCGCGTGAAGCGGGAACTGGAAGGGGGCTGGTTCCAGTGGGTGTCGATGCCCCTGCCTGCGGTGCTCACGATTCAAAGCGGGATCAATCAGCTCCGCTACGCCACGCTCAAGGGCATCATGGCGGCGAAGAAGAAAGAGATTCGCGCTGTCGCGCCGCCGTCCGGCCTCCAGGCCCGTCAGTCGATTCTGAAGCTCTACGCGCCCGAGAAGGTGAAGAAGACGCAGATCCTCGAGGGCGCTCCGGCGGCGGCTGCCACTGAGCTCGTACGGCGTCTTCGCGAGGAAGCACGGGTGATCGAATGATCCTCGTTGTCGCCGAAGCCAGGAACGGCAGGCTCAACCGCGCCAGCTGGGAAGCCGTGGCAGCGGCGCAGCAGATGGCCGGGATCGGGAGTGACGAAGTGTCGATCGTCCTTCCCGGTGCGGGGCCGGCGACGAGTGAGACCGCCGGAGAGCTCTCGGCCGCGAAGGTCCACGAGGTGGTGGCCGTCGAGCACGCGGTGCTCGAGATGTACACCGCGGACGCATACACCGCTGCGCTGCAGACGGTGATTGCCCAGCTCTCACCGTCGGCCGTGGTGTTTCCACATACGTATCAGACGAGGGATTTCGCACCGAAGCTCGCAGCGAGGCTCGATCGCGCGCTGCTGACGGATGTCACGGCAGTAAAGCAGGCCGGCGGACGGCTTGCCTTCGTGCGTCCCATGTTCCAGGGGAAACTCGTGGCTGACGTCGTCCCCGAAGGGCCCGCGCCCCACCTGGTAACAGTTCAGGTCGGAGCCTATCGTCCGGATCAGGCGGCGCGCGGCGAGAAGCCGGCGCCGGTGCGGACGCTGGCCGTCGAGATCGATCCGGCCGCGGTGCGACAGAAACCTGAGGCGCCGTTCCAGGAAGCCCGGCAGGCGGTCGACCTGTCACAGGCCGAGCGCATTGTGTCGGTGGGCCGCGGCATCAAGGAGCAGACGAACCTTCCGATCGTACAGGCGCTGGCCGACGCGCTCGGAGCTGAGATTGCCGCATCGCGTCCGATCTGCGACGCCGGATGGCTTCCAATGGAACGGCAGGTCGGAAGCTCGGGACAGACCGTGGCGCCGAAGCTCTACGTGGCGCTCGGTATTTCCGGCGCGATTCAGCATCTCGTCGGCATGAAGGGCTCGCAGGTCATCGTGGCCATCAACAAGGATCGCGATGCGCCCATCT
>JBFWPD010000155.1:0-8303 GCA_050250175.1 Vicinamibacterales bacterium | reverse complement strand
GATGAGCGTACCGAGGTCGTAGTCGCCTTCCTGGAGGACGACCCGGTCGCCATCGCGCTTTTCCCTCACGAGCGTGAAGAGCAGCCGCAGAAAGGGTGGAAAGTACGCCTTGATGTTGGTGGCGATGACCCGCGTCAGCGGTGTTTGCGGCTGTACCTGTTTGACGCGCTTGTAGTACCGCGTCAGCGTGACGATGGTCTCGATGCCGTTCTCGTTGAGGGCAATCTCGAGCTCGCGCGCCGAGTACAGCGGACTGATCGGCGCAGCCACGGCACCGATCTTCCAGGCAGCAAATTCGGCGACGAAAAACTGCGGGCAGTTGGGGAGCAGCAGCGCGACGCGGTCGCCGCGCGCGACCCCGAGATGGGCAAGGGCGGTGGCACAGGCATCGCTCTGCCGCTCGAGCTCACTGTAGCTGACAGACGCGCCTTTGAAGAGCAGGGCAGGGGCGTCGGGATGGGTTCGCGCCGCTTCCGTGAGGGCGTCGAGGAGCGTGCCCGCCGGATAGGGTTGCAGCGAGGCCGGTACGCCCGGGTCGTAGTGAGAGAGCCACGGCAGCTTCATGCCAGCCGCATCGTACACGGAAGACGCATGCGTGCCTCGGCGGTGCTTCTACCGGACGAGTAACATGAAGAGCAGTGCCTTCTGACAGTGCAGCCTGTTCTCGGCCTGATCGAACACGACTGAGGCAGGGGACTCGAGCACCTCGGCTGTGACTTCCTCGCCGCGGTGCGCCGGAAGGCAGTGCATGAAGAGTGCTGTCGGCTTTGCGAGCCCCATGATGGCTTCGTTCACCTGGTACGGGGCGAAGATCCGGCGCCGCACTTCCGCTTCGTCCTCCTGGCCCATCGACGTCCACGTGTCGGTGTAGACGGCGTCCACTCCGGCCACAGCATCGGCGGGATCCGAGAAGAGCCGGAGGCGCGCGCCGTCCCTGGCAACCGTCGTGACCTGTCGAACTGCCGTGGCCGGCAGCTGATAGCCTTCAGGACTGGCGATGTGCACGTTGACGCCGAATATGGCAGCGGCGTGCGCCAGCGAGACGGCGACGTTGTTCCCGTCGCCGACGAATGCGATCGTTCGCCCGCGCAGGGGGCCCAGATGCTCCCGGAGGGTAAGAACATCGGCGAGCGCCTGGCACGGATGTTCATCGTCGGTGAGGGCGTTGACGACATGCAGGTGAGGCGCGGCCGCCGCGAATTCCGCCAGCAGCTGCTGAGAGAATGTGCGGACCACGATCGCGCTGATCCATCGCTCGAGGTTTCGAGCGACATCCGTCACGGGCTCGCGCTTGCCGAGCGCGGCATCCGGCTGCAGCGAGATGATCTCGCCGCCGAGCTCGCGGACGGCGACCTCGAAGGTCGTCCGCGTTCTGAGCGACGATTTCTCGAAGAGCAGCGCAACGTGCCGTCCGTTGAGCACATTCGCCGTGGGCGCGCCAGGGCCGAGATTGCGATCGGCCTTGATCTGCGCCGCCAGATCGAGACACCGCTCGAGCTCCGAGGGTTCGAAGTCGAGAATCGACAGGAAGTCTTTTGGTGCGCGGGACAGCGCGGCGTCGCTCATCGTTCGCTCGAGATGGTTAGGTCCGGTACTCGGCGTTGATACGTACGTACTCGGCGGACAGGTCGCACGTCCACACGGTGGCGGACTGCGTGCCGGCGCCAAGATCGACTGTAACCGTCACGTCCTTGTTCTGGAGGTACTCGGCTGCCTGAGACGACGCTTCGTCGTGCGGCATACCGTGGTCGAACAGGAGAATCGATCCGATGCGGACCGCCGCCCGCGTCAGTTCGAATGACACGCCGGCGCGTCCAGCCACGGCCACGAGGCGGCCCCAGTTGGGATCGCCGCCGTGAATGGCCGTCTTCACCAGGGGCGAGTTCGCAATAGCCTTTGCCGCCTTGCGCGCCTCGGGAACGGAGGCTGCGCCCGTCACGTTCACGGTCACCAGCTTCGTCGCGCCCTCGCCGCCGCGGACGATGCCAATGGCCAGAGGCTGGCAGACAGCACGAAGGCCTTCGACGAATACGTCGTAACTGGCATCGGTGACCGTCGCGCCGCTCGCCCCGTTTGCGAGAACCATCACGCAATCGTTCGTCGAGCATTCGCCGTCCACGGTGATTGCGTTGAACGTGTCGTCCACCACCGTCCGCAGAGCCCGCGCAAGGAGAGCCGGCTCGATCGCCGCATCCGTCGTGACGAAGCCCAGCATCGTCGCCATCATGGGCTCGATCATTCCTGAGCCCTTGGCGATTCCTCCGATCAGAACGTCGCGGCCATCGATGGAGATGCGCGCCGCTGCCTCCTTGGGGTACGGATCGGTCGTCATGATGGCCCGCGCGGCCGCCGGCCCCTGGTCGGCCGAGAGCGACGACATTGCGGCCGGCAGTCCCTTCCGGATCCGCTCGATGTCGAGCGAGACGCCAATCACGCCGGTCGACGACACGAGCACCTGTTCGGCAGGGCAGCCGAGAAGATTCGCCGTTTCCGAGGCCATGTCGCGAGCCACCTGCATGCCCGTGCTGCCAGTGCAGGCATTGGCACAGCCGCTGTTCACGATAACGGCACGGGTGCGGCCTCCGGATCGAGCCAGGTGCTCACGTGAGACGACGACTGGCGCCGCCTGGGCCAGGTTGGTGGTAAAGACGGCAGCGGAGGCCGCCGGCGTCTCGGAGACGATCAGCGCGAGATCGAGCCCGCCACGTGCCTTGATGCCGGCGCTCACGCCAGCCGCGCGGAAGCCCCTGGGCGTTGCCACGCCGCCGGCTACCGTTTCCACTGAGCCGAGAGTCGAAGTCTTCATAGCGAGCGAACCGGGACTACACGGTGGTCCACCGTGTCTACTGTCGTGTCGAGAGGCATCACCATCGCCAGTTGTCCGCATCGCCGGAACTGCGAGCAGCTGACGCAATCGGTCGCGATTTTCTCTGGCAACCAGCCGTGAGGCACGATTGAGAAACCCAGCTGACTGAACCAGCCCGCGGAGTGCGTGAAGGCGCAGAGCTGATCGAAATCGGCGCTTCGCGCCTGGCGCCGAATCTCGTCCACCAGCTTCGATCCCACGCCGAGACGACGGGCACTGGCATCGACGACGAGCGAGCGCACTTCAGCCACCTGCGGGCTGAGGGGCGCCAGCTCGGCACAGCCGACGACCCGGCGGCCCCGTAGCGCGACGACGAATCGACCCGCGTGCTTCACGACGTTCTCGAGCGAGCGCGGAAGAAGGTGTCCTTCGTCCAGGTTCGTCACGATCAACGCGTGAATGCGATCGGCGTACGACGCATCCGCCTGCCGGATGCCGATGCGGGCGCGAGCGCTCACGATGCGTCCTGCGCCACGGCGCCGAGCGCCGCCTCGAGCCGGTCGAGCGCGAGGTCCGCATCGGCCGCGTTGATGATGAGCGGCGGCAGGAGCCGCACCACGGTGCCCGCCGTGCGATTGACGATCACGCCTCGCTCGAGGGCAGCCGGCACGACCGGAGCCGCGTCGCGCGTCAGGTCGAGCCCCCAGATGAGACCCTTGCCTCGGACTTCCTTGACGAGCGGGTTCGCGGCGGCAATCGCGCGCAGGCGCGTTTCGAAGTGCTGGCCGATCTTGCCGACGTGCTCCATCAGCTCGCCAGTCGTCAACGCGTCAAGCACGAAAAGCGCGGCGCGGCAGGCGAGAAGGTTGCCGCCGTAAGTGCTGCCATGGTCGCCGAACTGCACCCGGGAGGCGACCTGCTCGCTCACCAGCGCAGCGCCGACCGGCACTCCGCCGCCCAGGGCCTTCCCGATCGAAATCAGATGAGGCGTGAGTCCAAGCGTCGCGGAATGGAACGCCCGCCCGGTCCGGCCCAGGCCGCTCTGAACCTCGTCAGCGATCAGCAGGGCGCCCGTGCTCCCGCACGCCTCGCTGATGGCTGCGGCAAACGCGGGCGTCATCGGCCTGACGCCGCCTTCGCCCTGAATGGGCTCGGCAATGATCGCGGCCGTCCTCCGTGACACTGCCGCGCGCAGCGCCTCGACGTCGTTCATCGGAATCCAGCGGACATTCGAGAGGAGCGGTTCAAACGGCTTCCGATAGTGCTCGTCCCACGTGACCGACAGCGAGCCGATGGTCCGTCCATGAAAGGCGCCCTCGAGTGCGATGAGCTCCGGACGGTCCTCACCGCTCCCGTGCCAGTAACGTCGAGCGAACTTCAGGCACGCCTCGACGGCTTCGGTGCCGCTGTTGCAGAAGAAGGCGCGCGGCAACCCGGAAAGCGCTGCCAGCGACTCCGCAAGCCGGCCCTGGAGGGGATGAAAGAACAGGTTGGAGGTGTGCAGCAGCGTCTCCGCCTGTTCGGCAACCACCTTCGCCAGCCCGGGATGCGCGTGACCCAGCGAGGCGACACCGATCCCCGAGAGCAGATCCAGGTACTCGCGGCCGTCGCTGTCGTACAGACGCACACCCTGACCGCGCACCAGAGTCACTGGCTGACGCCGGTACGTCTGAAGCACGTGCCGGGACTCAATCAGTTGGACATCGTCGGTCGTGGTCACAGCCATTGCCTTCTACGCCTCTCTCTCTTTTTTGCTGCCTGTCTCAATTGGACATCTTCGACGCTGCCGCTGTCTCCGCCACGATCCGCGTCGCTCGATCGGGTGCGGCCTCAAGAGCTGCTGCTTCGAGAGCCGGGCCGTCGCGGCCATCGACAATCACGACGTCCCTGACGCCGTGCGAAAGGGCGTACCCGCACGCCCGGAGCTTCGCAACCATGCCTGCCGTGGCTGTCCGGCTGCTGATCATGGACTCCAAGGAGCCGGGATCGAGGCGCGGGACCGTCGAACCAGAGGCATCGAGCACGCCAGCGGTCGTTCCTGCAATCACCAGCCGTCGCGCGCCAAGCCTCGCCGCCAGATGCCCCGCAAATGTATCAGCGTTCACGTTCAGCAGCTGTCCGTCGTCGGCCAACCCGATGCACGCGATCACCGGCACGTATCCGGCAGTACCGAGAGTCTCGACTACCGACGGATCGGCGTTCGAGGCCGGAATCCCGACGCGTCCAAGATCGACGTCGCGCCCGTCAACCGAGCGATGCGGCGGCGCGAGCTCCGCGCGACCGCATCCTCCGTCGGCTCCAGTCAAGCCGACAGCCGGGACCCCCCTGGTGACCAGCGCTGATACGAACCTCGTGTTGACGGTGCCGGCGAGTACGGCGACCACCACGTCGAGGGTGTCCGAATCGGTGATCCTGAGGCCGTCCACCTGCTGCTTCGGAATCCCGGCGGTCTTCAGCGCGGCATCGATCTCCTTGCCGCCGCCATGCACGATCGCGACCGGAGCACCGGCGGCAGCGATCCGCACGATTGCCTGCGCCACGACCTCCAGACGTGCGGAGTCCTCCAACAGTTCGCCGCCGAACTTCAGCACGAGGGGCCGCGTCCCGACGCCCTGACCGTAGGCGCTCGCCATCGTCACAGCAGTCCGGTCGTCTCCGGCAGGCCGAGCATCACGTTCATGTTCTGGACCGCCTGTCCGGATGCGCCCTTCACCAGGTTGTCGATTACCGACACCAGGATCACGCGGCCCGACGGATCGACGCGCCAGCCGATGTCGCAGAAGTTCGTATGTGCGACGTGCTTGATCTCCGGAAGCGCCGTGCCGGCCAGTCGCACGAACGGTTCATGCCCGTACGCGCGCTCGTAGACCTCGGCGAGCGTCGCGTCCGGCGTCCCCGGCGCCACCCGCAGGTAGATCGTCGCGAGAATGCCGCGATCGAGAGGCAGCAGATGAGGCGTGAACGTCACCGTCTGTCCGAGCCACTGCTCGATCTCCGCCCCGTGCCGATGGCCGAACACGCCGTATGCCGACAGGCTGCCGTGCACCTCGGAGAAATGCGTGCGCTCCGTCGGTGTCTTGCCTGCGCCCGACACCCCGGACTTTGCGTCGATGATGATGTCGGTGCCCGGCAACACGAGACCGGCATCGAGCAGCGGCGCAATTGCCAGGAGCGAGACGGTCGGATAGCAGCCGGGATTGGCCACCATCGCTGCGTCGCGCACGCGTTCGCGCTCCCGCTCGGTGAGGCCGTAGGCGAGGCTGGCCGGCACCTGGTGCGTTTCCGGATACCAGCGCGCGCGCGCTGCGGCATCCCGCAGGCGGAACGCCCCCGACAGGTCGATGACCCGACGGCCGCTCTCGACGAGCGCCGGTGCGAGCTCCGCCGCGGCGGTGTCCGGCAGTGCCAGGAACACGAGATCGGCATCCCGGACGAGGATGTCCTTGTCGAGCGGCGTCAGCGAGCCGTTCCAGATGTGCGCGAGCGCGGGCATGCGCCTGGTGGCCGACGACGCGGTGGACGACGTGGCGACGGTCAACGAGACGCCCGGGTGTCGCGCGAGGATCCGGAGCAGCTCCTGGCCGGTAAAGCCGGTTGCGCCAGCCACCGCGACACGGGCGACGGCGCGCTCCGACGCATCGCGGTCGGCGGCGTACGGTGCGGAAGCGTGCGTATGCATGAAAAAGAATACTTATACACAAGAGGGGCGGTTCGATCAATGAAAATCGATGAATACTGCGTGACGTTCCAGCCGCAATCGTGTATTCTGCCGTTCCGGCAGGCGTGAGAAGTGGCGCCGCCGGCCTCGAAACATGAAAGCGCGCCGTCACGGCCTGATTCTGGATCTCGTCGAACGCGAGGCCATTCGCAGCCAGGAGCAGCTGCGTCAACGCCTGCGCCGCCACGGCGTCGAGGCGACACAGGCGACGCTGTCTCGCGACATCCGCGATCTCGGCCTCGTCAAGCGGCCGGGCGATGGCGCGTACCAGCGGCCTGTCGCCGAGCTCATGAGCCAGACGGCAGCGATGAGCGGCCTCGAGCGCGCGGCGGCAGACTTCCTTCGTCATGTCGAGCGTGTTCGCCAGTTGCTCGTCGTACGGACGGGCGTCGGCCATGCGCAGCCCCTTGCGCTGGCCATCGATCGGGCGCGGCTTCCCGAAGCCGTCGGCACGATTGCCGGAGACGACACGATTCTCGTCATCGCGCGGGACGAGCGGAAAGCCGCGGCCCTGGCGCGGCGGCTCGAGTCGTACGCGCGCCTGTCCCGATCCGCATGACGCGATCGGCCGTTCCGCACATCTGAACGATGGAGCAGCAGCGAATGGACACGATTGTTCTGGCGTACGCAGGAGGGCCGGCCGCCCGTGCGGCGGTGCCCTGGCTGCGCCAGACCTGCGGCGCCGCGGTCGTGACGGTGACCCTCGACATCGGACAGGAGCGCGATCTCGCAGCGGTGCGTGACCAGGCTCTCGCCGCCGGCGCCGCCCGCGCCCACGTCGTCGATCGCCGCGACGCATTCATGTTCGAGTTCCTGCTGCCCGCGCTGAAGGCGGATGCCGATCTCGGGCCGTCGTCATGGACCGTGCTCGCGTGGCCGCTCCTCGCGCAGACGCTCGTGGACATTGCCGTCATGGAGGATGCGGGCGCAGTCGCCCACGCCTGTCCGGACGGCCCGTCCAGCACACAGCTCGAAGCGGCGGTGCGCGCGCTCGGGCCCGATCTGATGGTCATTGCCGCGGGCGAAGGGACGGGCGAGCGGGCGGCGGTGAATACGTCGTCGGCCGAGTACAGGACCGCAGGCAACTCGATGGCTCCCGGCGAGCCGGCACTAGTGGACGTCGCGTTTGCGCGCGGCGTGCCCACGGCGCTGAACGGGATCGACATGCCGCTCCCGGAGATGCTTGCGACCCTGAGCACGATTGCCGGCGCTTACGGACCTTCGCGAGCGGTGTCAGCCGATGACGACGGGTTGGCCGTCGCGTCGCTGTCGATGGCGCCCGCGATGGCCGTGCTCCAGGCAGCGCATCTCTCCCTCCGCCAGCTGGTGACAGACGAGCGGCTCGGGCGATTCTGCGAGGTCGTTGGACGCGAATACGGGGCGATCGCGCTCGATGGCCTCTGGTTTACGCCGATGAGGAGGGCGCTCGACGGTTTTGCCGACGAGATACAGTCGCGCGCCACCGGCACCGTCCGGCTCAAGCTGTCTGCCGGTGGAGTCGAGCAGGTGTCGGCGACGTCGGCATTCGCCCGTGCCGCAGACACGCGACGCCAGACGAACAGCGCGACCCGGCCGCAGCCCCTCTCGACGTAGGGCGAAGCTGACGCGGGACTCCGTATGCACACATTGCATATCCGATGACTACACATCTCTGGTCGGGCCGCTTCGACACGGCTCCCGACGCCGCCGCGTTCGAATGGGGCTCGTCGTTCGGTTTTGATCGCAGGCTCTTCGAAGACGACGTGACGGGCAGCATTGCATGGGCGCGCGCGCTGCGTG
>JBFWPD010000154.1:0-8312 GCA_050250175.1 Vicinamibacterales bacterium | reverse complement strand
CCCCTTCCCGCCCGTCCCGCCCCTCCCGCCCTTCCTGCCCTTCCCGCCTTTCCTGGCTCCCGCCCGTCCCGCCCCTAACCAAACGTCATCCAGCTTCGCGTCAGGTAATCGCTCAGCGTCAGGACCAGCAGGATTCCGAGCCAGAACACGCTCGCGGCGACCACGAGCCACGTGAGCCTCGTGCTGTACTTCACGTGCATGAAGAAGAGCACCACGACGACAGCCTTGAACGATGCGATTCCCAGGGCCACGACCGTATTGAGCACGCCGAGGTCCAGGTAGGCCGCCTGCACCGTGAGATAGGTGCAGGCCATCAGGATGCCGAAGATGATGTAGTAGGTCTGTCTGGGAACTATGTGCTCGGACATGACGCTTTTCGATCAGCTTGTCTCGAAATCTTCGACCTTCAATCGACAGTCTTCAATTCGTTACCCGTGGCGGCCGAGCAGATACAGGAGCGGGAACAGATAGATCCAGACGATATCCACGAAGTGCCAGTAGAGTCCGCTGATCTCGATCGGGCTCGCGTACTCGGCTGTGATCGTCCCGTTCCATGCCCAGACCAGCATCCAGGTCATGATGCCCAGCCCGATGATCATGTGAACGGCGTGCAGCCCCGTCATCACGAAGTAGAGCGAGAAGAACACCTGGGCGTGCTGCTGGAACGCCGCATCCTCGAAGTGGAATGACGGCCCGGGAACGAGCCCCTCCTCGAACTTGTGCATGTACTCGACGCTCTTGATGCCGAGAAACACGCAACCGAGGATCATCGTGACGACGAGGAACAGCATCAGCAGGCGCCGCTGCCCGGTTTGCGCCGCGTGCACGGCCAGCGCCATCGTCAGACTGCTGCTGATGAGCGCCGCGGTATTCACGGTTCCGAGCACGACGTCGAGGTGGTGGCTTGCCGCCGCGAAGGCCTCCGGATACCAGCCGCGATAGATCGAGTAGGCGGCAAAGAGCCCGCCGAAGAACAGCACCTCGGTGACGAGGAACACCCACATGCCCAGCGTGGACGCCTCCTTCTGCTGCGCGAGGTTGTCGAAGTGGTGCGCGAGCGCCGGGTGATGTGGCGCGTGTCCGTGAGCCGCGGGCTCAGGCAACATGGCTCTCTCCCGGTTCGGTGTACTCGTACGCGCCCCACGTCACAGTCGGCTGCTCGTCGAAGTTCCCGGTCGGCGGTGGGGACGTGATCGTCCACTCGAGTCCGACCGCGCCCCACGGGTTCGAGCCAACGACCCGTCCGTACCGCAGCGACCAGGCCAGGTACGCCATCGGAATGAGGTAGCCGATGCCGAGGAGCGATGCGCCGGCCGACGACAGCACGTTCAGCACCTGGAACTCCGGCGGATAGGCGTGATAGCGCCGCGGCATCCCGAGGTACCCGAGGATGAACTGCGGGAAGAACGTCAGGTTGAAGCCGAAGAAGATGATCGCGGCGCTGACCTTCGCGAGCAGCTCGTTGTAGGTGCGGCCCGAGATCTTCGGCCACCAGTAGTGCAGGCCTCCGAGGTAGGCCATGATCGTCCCGCCCACCATGATGTAGTGGAAGTGGGCGATGATGAAGTACGTGTCCGTCACGTGGACGTTCAGTCCCACGGCCGCCAGGAAGAGTCCCGTGAGCCCGCCGATCGTGAACAGCCCGATGAACCCGATGGCGTAGAGCATCGGGGTCTCCCACGAAATCGACCCCTTGTACATCGTTGCGGTCCAGTTGAAGACCTTGATGGCCGAGGGAATCGCGACGAGGAAGCTCAGGATCGAGAAGATCAGGGCCGCATAGACGGACTGGCCGGCCACGAACATGTGGTGGCCCCACACGAGGAAGCCGAGGACTGCGATGCCGAGGCTCGCGAACGCCACGAACGTGTATCCGAACACCGGCTTCCGGCAGAACGCGGCGACGAGCTCGCTGATCACGCCCATCGCCGGCAGCACCATGATGTAGACCGCCGGGTGCGAGTAGAACCAGAAGAGGTGCTGGAAGAGCACCGGATCGCCGCCGAGCGCCGGGTCGAAGATGCCGAAGTGGAAGAGGCGTTCGGCGGCCAGCATCAGGATCGTGACCGCGAGCACCGGCGTGCCGAGCACCATGATCAGGCTGGTCGCGTAGTGCGACCAGATGAAGAGCGGCAGCCTGAACCAGGTCATGCCGGGCGCGCGCATCCGGTGGATCGTGACGATGAAGTTGAGGCCGGTGAGGATCGACGAGAACCCGGTGATGAATATCCCGACCGCGGCCGGTATCACGTTCGTCGTCGACGAAGACGCGCTGTAGGGTGTGTAGAAGGTCCAGCCGGTGTCGAGGCCGCCGGTCACGATCGCGTACATCGTGACCGTCGCGCCGATCATGTAGATGTACCAGCTCGCAAGATTCAGCTTCGGGAACGCGAGATCCTTCGCGCCGATCATGATGGGCACGAGGAAATTGCCGAGCACGGCGGGAATGGCCGGGATGAGGAAGAAGAACACCATCACCACGCCGTGCATGGTGAACAGCTTGTTGTACGTGTCGTCGCTCACCATCTCACCGGGCGGAGTCGCGAGCTCGAGGCGGATGAGCACCGCGAAGGCGCCGCCGATGAAGAAGAAGAACGTGATCGCCGCGAGATAGAGCAGTGCAATCCGCTTGTGATCCCGGGTGAGCAGCCACGACTTCACCCCGTACCCGTCGTTCAGGTAGTGGCGCGGCGGAAGCACTTTCGTACTGACCATGGCTATCTGTTTACCTCGCTCGCCGGATGCGTCCTGATGTACTCGACGAGCTCGATGAGCTGCTCCTCGGTCACGTAGCCCTGATATGTCGGCATGATGGGCTGGTAGCCCGCCCTGATCCGCGACGCGGGATCCAGGATCGCTTCGCGCAGGTAGCCTTCATCCACGACCACCTCGCTGCCGTCAGCCAGCTGCACGGTAGAGCCGAAGATTCCCGAAAGATCGGGTCCTCTGTCGATCGCGTCCGGCCGGTGGCACGTCGCGCACGAGAGATCGGCGAAGAGCGCCGAGCCCGATGAGGCCAGTGATCCCTCGGTGCCGGCCTCGAGCCATTCCTGGTATTCCTCGGCTTCCATCACGATGACTTCGCCCGTCATGGCCGAGTGCTCGGTGCCGCAGTACTCGGCGCAGAAGAGGCGATACGTGCCGGGTGTGGTCGCCTCGAACCAGATCTGCGTGTAGCGCCCCGGGATCACGTCCGCCTTGACCCGGAAGGCAGGGACGAACAGATCGTGGATGACGTCCTCCGACGTCATGATCAGCTTCACCGCGCGGCCGGCCGGCACGTGGAGCACGTTGATCTCCCGCTGGCCGTTGAGGTGCTGGAACTTCCACATCCACTGCTTGCCGACGGCGTAGATGTTCAGCGTCTCCTCCGGTGCCCGCGCCATCGCCACGAACACGTTCGCGCCCCAGCCGAAGATGAAGAGCGAGATGATCAGCGGGATGATCGTCCAGACGAGCTCGAGCGAGAGGACACCGTGAATCGGCGCACCGATGCTGTCCGGACTGCGGCGCCGGTAGCGGATGGCGTAGAAGACGATCAGCCCTGCGATGAGCAGCGAGAAGAACGTCGTGACGCCGATGAGGAAGAAGTACAACGCGTCCACGCGTGGCGCCATGGTCGAGGCGCTCTCGGGGAACAGCGGGTGTCCGGTCCACATATCGATAGATGCCTGGCCTTCGTCGAACGTGCTTCGTGCCTTCGTGCTACGTGCTACGTACGTTCCCCGGCGTGCGGCGTTCGCGCCGGAGCATCACGACGATGAAGGCGCCGATGGCGAGCACTGTCGCAACGCCGGCCACCCTCAGCAGCCGCATGACGACGAGGCCATAACGACCCGTCATCGGGTCGTAGTGATAGCAATAGAGAAGGATGGCATCGACCGCCGTGCCGATCGTGCCCTCGGACGCTTCGATCATCGCCAGGCGCAGATCGCGCGGGCCGTAATCGAGACCGAACAGGTATCGCGCGGCGCGTCCATCCGGCGTGAGGATCACGATGCCCGCCGGATGGGCGTACTGCTGCGTCTGCTCGTCCCACGCGTACCTGAAACCCGCGGCGCCGGCGACGCGCTCGATGGCGTCCGGCTTGCCGGTGAGGAAGTGCCATCCACCGGCCGCTTCTGTTCGCCCATAGCGCTCGATGACTTCCGCCTTGCGGCGAGCTGCGACTTCGGGTGTCTCCCGCGGGTCGATGCTGACGAGGACGATTTCGAAGTCCTCACCGGGATTCATCGACAGCACTCCGAAAGAGCTCGCCATCGAGCGAAGCGTCTGGGTGCAGAGCATCGGGCACTCGTAGTACACGAACGCCAGCACCACGGGCTTCGTCCCGAAGAACTCGCCGAGCTTCACCACCCGCCCCGATTCGTCGGTGAAGTCGACGTCGAGCGGGACCGCCTCGCCCATCCGCTGATCGAAGCCAATCTCGCGCAGCGGTTCCGGAATGGCGGAGGCCGGCGTCCCGACATCACGGCGATATCCGGGTGCGGGTGCACCGGTCATCTGCGCGAACGCGGGACCGGCGAGAATCAGGCCCAGGATTGCGGCCAGCAGGATCCTCATGGCACCGGCACCCCGTCGGGATCGGCGACAGGCGCCGCCGTGGCCTCGGCTGCTGGCTGGGCGGCGTCACGCGTGGGCAGGCCGCGCTCCAGAACCAGCCGCATGGCTACGTCGATGGGAATCCGCACGATCCCAAGCTCACGATCGACCCAGCCGTAGCTGGCCAGCGTCTCCTGGCCGTTCGCCCGCAGCTGACGCAGGTCCTCGCGGGGAACGGTCTGGAGCCGCGGCGACGGCGGCATGCGTGTCTCGACCTCCGCGATCGGGAACTCACGCGGTCTCTGCTGCTGCGCATCGAAGAAGCTGAGGAGCGCCCAGACGACGGCCTGGACGATGACTCCGGCGACGATCATCCCCGCCCCGAACTTCAGGATCGCGGAGACATTGATATCGCTCTCTTCGTGATCGACCTGCGGATTCTCCGCCGGCTGATGCGTCACGATTCGCTCCCCTGCTGGATGAGCGGGCCGATGGCCTCGCCGAACTGCGGGTCGTGGACCGGCAGGATCGCGCGGCCGCGAAGTTCACGGAAAAACAGTCCCGTCCAGAGTGACGCCAGCGTCAGCGGCAGGACGAGATCGAGCCAGTGAATCGAGAAGCCGTCCGGATTGAGCTCGGGCGCGATCAACCACATGAGGTCCACGAGACGGACGACGAGGATCCCGATCGCCACCTTGACGAGCAGCGCCGGGTGCCGCTTCAGCTTTCGAGAGAGCAGAATCGCGAAGGGCAGCGCGAAATGGAACACGACGAGGAACACGCCGACGCTGCGCCACCCGGTCAGGAGGCGCCGCGTATACCAGGTGATCTCTTCCGGCAGGTTCGCCGAATAGATGATGAGGTACTGCGAGAACGAGAAGTACGCCCACAGCAGCACGAACGCCAGCATCAGGTTCGCGAGGTCGTGGAAGTGCGAAGAAACGACGATGGTGTCGAGCGGGGGCCGCCTGCTCAGCCAGGTGAGCATGATGATGAGCAGCGCCAGCGCAGTCAGGCCCTGGCCGCCCATGATCAGCACCCCGTAGATCGTCGAGAACCAGTGCGGGTCGAGCGACATCAGCCAGTCGAACGAGGCAAACGTCACGGTGAGCGCGAACACGACCAGGCCGCCGCCGCTCAGCTTCTGCATCCGCCGCGGGATCGTCGGATCCCCGGTTCGGTCCTGCTCGAGAGACCAGGTGTTCAGGAAGTACACGAGCGCGTTCCAGATCGCGAAGTAGATGGCCGCGCGGATCAGGAAGAAAGGCACGTTCAGATAGAGCTGCTTCCGCTGAAGGATCTCGTCGGCCGCGACCACCTCTTCGTGCGTCCAGTGATAGAGGTCGTGCATGCCGAACGCGATCGGCAGGAACAGGACGGTCAGGATCGGCAGGATTCTCGAGCTGGCCCCAATCATCCGCCTGGTGACGACGCCCCATGCGCCGCCGGACAGCTGGTGAATCATCCCGAGCGCGAGGCAGCCGAGCGACGCGCCGAGCACCAGCATGTACGCCATCAGGTACGACTGGAAGAAGCGCGCGTGATCGAGAACGAGTCCGAGGGCGGACAGCAGAGCGCCTGCGCCCGCCGCAAGGAGGAACCGCCGCTGGTATTGCGCCAGCTCGGGAATCAGTTGGTCCGCGGTTCGTGCGAGACGCATTACGGCTCCAGCCTGCCTCTCTCGGCCGGAGGCACGTCGTCGATCGATGCACCGGCAGCGAGCTGCAGCGCGCGCAGGTAGGCCGCGATTGCCCAGCGGTCCTCAGGCTTGATCTGGCTCCGGTGATCCGGCATCGCGCCACGACCGTTGGTGATCACCGAGAAGAAGTAGCTGGGCGGCATGCGTCGCAGGTATTCCGCTGTCAGCGGCGGCGGGGGCGTGAACCCGCGCTGAACGACCATGCCGTCGCCCGCGCCGGTCACGCCGTGACAGGGTGAGCAGAAGGCGTTGTACATGTCCTGCCCGCGCGCCATGACGGCATCGTCCACGGGGAACGGGAACGTCGTTGCGGGCCGGCCGTCGGCCACGCCTTCGTAAAGGTGCCGGTCGGCACGGAGGTGGCCGCGAGCCACAGTTCCCTCTGGCGGAAGGCGGGATGCCTGACCGTTCTCGAAGAACGTGGATGCTTCGAGCGCGGTGTACTTGGGCTGATCGTGCATGTCCTGACGGCAGGCGGCGCCGCTGAGAGCGGCGGCCACGAGGACGGCCCGGACGGCCACGGTCACGATGCGCCGTCTAGTCGACAACGGTCGTGACCTCCTGCGCGCCAAGGGTCTCGAGAAACGCTCTCGTGCTCTCGAGATCGAAGTTGCGGTCCGCCGCCTCGATGCAGAGGAAGAAGCGATTCCGGCTTGCGAGCGCGAACCGCTCGACGTTGAACACCGGGTGATAGGGCTGCGGCAGGCCGTTCAGGGCGAGCATCCCCAGGACGGCTGCGACCGACGCGCCGAGAATCGTGCACTCGAAGGTCACCGGGATGAACATCGGCCATGCGTTGAACGGCTTGCCCGCCACGACCAGCGGATAGTCCACCGCGTTCATCCAGAACTGCATGAGATAGCCGCCGATCCCGCCCGCCAGTCCCCCGAGGAGCACGATGAGCGGAAGGCGCGAGTGGTGCGCGCCAAGGGCGTCGTGAAGCTCCTCGATGGGGAAGGGTGAGAAGGCGTCCATCCGGCGATAGCCCTCGTAGTGCGCGCGATACGCAGCTGCGACGAGCGTGTCGGGATCCTTGAACTCCGCCATCAAGCCGTAGGTGATTGGCTCGCTGCCCATCTCAGGCCTCCCCCTCCGTCTTGACCCTCGAGGCAGGCAGAAGCGCCCGCATCTCGAAGATGGAGATCATCGGAAGGAACCGGAGGAACAGCAGCAGGAGCGTCAGGAACAGGCCGAGGGTCCCGATGTACGTGCTCCAGTCCCAGAACGTCGGGCTGAATCGTCCCCACGACGAGGGCAGGAAATCGCGGTGCAGGCTGGTGACGATGATGACGAATCGCTCGAGCCACATGCCGATGTTCACCACGATCGAGATCGCGAAAAGCGTCAGCGGGCTCGTCCGCACACGTTTGAGCCAGAGCAGCTGCGGCGTGATGACGTTGCAGAGGATGAGGAGCGAGTAGGCCCACCAGTACGGGCCCGTCATCCTGTTCCACATCATGTAGGTTTCGTAGGTATTCGCGCTGTACCACGCGACGAACGCCTCCATCGTGTAGCCGTAGGCGACGATCAGGCCCGTGGCCAGCATCACCTTGGCCATGTTCTCGAGATGCCGCATCGTGATGAAGTCCTGCATCCCGTACAGCGCACGGATCGGAATGAGGAGCGTCAGGACCATGCCGAATCCCGAGTAGACGGCGCCCGCCACGAAGTAAGGCGGAAAGATCGTCGCGTGCCATCCTGGAAGGACCGAGACCGCGAAGTCGAAGCTCACGACCGTGTGCACAGAGACGACGAGCGGCGTCGCGAGACCGGCGAGCAGCAGGTAGGCGGTTTCGTACTGGTGCCAGTGGTGCGCGGACCCGCGCCAGCCCATGGCGAGGATGCCGTAGATCATCCGGCCCGCGCGGGTCGTCGCCCTGTCCCTCATCGTCGCGAGATCAGGGATCAGACCGACGAACCAGAAGAGCGCGGAGACGATCAGGTAAGTGGAGACCGCGAACACGTCCCAGACGAGCTGGCTCTTGAACTGCGGCCAGACGCTCATCGTGTTCGGATACGGCACGAGCCAGTACGCGAGCCATGGCCGGCCGGTGTGGAAGAGCGGGAAGAT
>JBFWPD010000153.1:0-8338 GCA_050250175.1 Vicinamibacterales bacterium | reverse complement strand
ACAGCATCGGCTCCTGCGCGATGACGCTCACGGCCCGCCGCAGCGAATCCTGCGTGACGTCTCTCACGTCCTGGCCGTCGATGAGGATGCGCCCCTTCTGGATGTCGAAGAGCCGGAGCACCAGATTGAGGAACGTCGACTTTCCCGAGCCGGAGAAGCCGACGAGCCCCACCCGCTCGCCCCCGCGGATCGTGAGGTTCAGGCCGCGGAAGACGCTCGCGCCGCCCGGGTACGAGAAGTCCACGTCCTCGAACCGGATCTCCCCTCTGGCGACGACCAGTTCGCGCGCGCCAGCCTGATCGATGATCTCGTGCGGGCGGATGATGACGCCGACGCCGTCGGTGATGTTCCCGATGTACTCGAAGAACTCCAGAAATCGGCGGCTGAGATTGCGAATGTCGTTGATGACGAGCAGCAGGAGGCTCGCCACCATCGCGAACGATCCTGCGGTGATCTCCCCGTCGAGCCAGAGCCTGGCCGCATAAGCGATCATGCCGACCTGGAGTGACAGCGTCGCGACGAACTGGAACCAGCGCATGCGCTCCATGAACCACATCGTCTGGCGCGCGGCGCTCAGTTCGTGGTCGAGGTAGTGACGCAGGTATCCGCGCTCGTGGTCGTCGCGGGCGAAGAGCTTCGAGTTCATGACGTTCGTCACGGCGTCCACGATCTTGCCGCTCACGACACTGCGTGCCGCGGCGAAGGCCTTCGCATACTCGCGGCACCGCATCGCCAGCAGATAGGACACCACGACGTAGCCAACGGCCCAGGCGCCCATCACGCCAGCCAGCGTCGCCTGGACGTTCGCGAGGACGATGAGTGCGACCGACAGCGTGACGGCGACGGGCCAGAAGTCGAAGAGCACGACCCAGAGCGACTGATTCACGCCCATCGACACTTCGGCGATACGGCTGGAGAGCGACCCCGCGAAATTCCCCATGAAGTACCGCTGCGAATGCCCCTGGAGGTACTGGTAGAGGCTGTTGCGAACGCGGCGCCGAAGCGCCGGTCCCGTCAGTACCAGGAGCGCTCCGCTCGCCCTGCTGCAGATCAGGATGCCGAGGTTCAGCAGGACGAAGAACGTCATCGGGCCCGAGAGCATCGTCCAGATAGAGCCCGATGCGTTGTCGGCAAGCAGCGCCGCGTCGATGAGACGCTGGATGGCCTTCGGAATGAGGATCTGGCATGCCGCCTGGCCAAGCTCGAGGAGCACCATCGCCAGCAGCAGCCACTTGTAGTAGCCGATGAAGTGCAGCACGAACTGAAAAGGACGAGAGGGGAGCGCGATCGGGCCGCCGGGCCCTTCGGAGTCGGCGGGCGAGACGCCGCGATCCTTGAGTGACTGCTCGATCCTCCGGTGAAGGAGCTCCTCGGCTCTCTCGGCTTCCGTGCGGGCGGGACGGGACATCCGTCTCCATTATGCTGATTGCGACGGGACGTGGCAGGGAAGAGTCCCAGGCACAACGATGAAGAGATTCAGCATTTCCGTCGATATCGCTGCTCCGGCCGCGCGCACGTGGGAGGTCATGAGCGATATCGGACGCTGGCACGAGTGGACGCCCTCGGTGACGAGCATCAGACGCCTGAACGATGGCGCGTTTGCCGTGGGGAGCCGCGCGGTGATTCGACAGCCGAAGTTCCCACCGGCCCTGTGGACGGTCACGGAAATCGAGCCGGGACGCAGCTTCACCTGGGTCAGCCGGGCGCCCGGGATCAGGGTCCGGGCCTGCCACTGGGTGGAGCCGCTCGACAGCGCGCAGAGCCGCGGGAATCTTTCCATCGAATATCACGGTCTGCTGGGCGGCATCTTTGCGAGGCTCACGAAAGGAATCACCGAGCGGTACCTCGCGCTCGAGGCAAAGGGGCTCAAGGCAAGAAGCGAAGACCCGGGCTTCCACCACGGAACGTCAACCGCCAACACATGAGGCGGCTCCGGTCGCGTCCTTGCTTTCAGTTCTCGCGGAGGTGCCTGAGTGGCAAAGCCGAACCGTGGGGGCCGGAACCCTGTTCGCGGTCTGATTGCCGTCTGCGTGTCGCTCGTCTTCGCTGCAGGAAGTAGCGCGGCAGCACAAACTCATCCTGCGCGGTCATCCACCGTACGCCATTCGTCCCTTCTCGAGCGGATCGACACCCCGCGTCCTCTTGCGGCGGCACTGGCCGTGCGTGCGCACGAGCCCAGTCTTCTCACGCGAACACCCCGGACCCCGGTGCCTCAGGACGCCGGACGTCGTGAGCGATCGATCGGACGCAAGATCCTGGGGGCGTCGCTCGGAGCCGCCGGTGGATTCTTCGGCGGTGGCTTCCTCGGAGCGAAGATCGAGGGGAGCGGATGTCACTGTGATGATCCGGGGCTGAAGGGCGCTCTCATCGGAGCTCCAATCGGCGCGGTCACGGGTGGAATCCTGGGATTCAACTTCCTGTAAGCGGCGTAAGCTACGGCGTGATGCGCGCCGCTGCAGCCGGTTGCCTCCTCATCGCGCTTCTCTGGGAGCTCGGTCCAGCCTTCGCTGCCCAGGATGGGCAGCCGCTCGCGCAGGTCGCTCCACGTCGCCGCATCATCGCCGTCCTTTCGGACCTGCTCGTACATTCCCCGCTGCAAGAGTGTTCGACCCCTGCTGTGCCGGTGGCTCACACGCCGAATCCGGTCCGCGTCGCGACCTGGAACATCAGGGCGGCGAGAACCGCGCCGCTCGATGCCATAGCCGCCGAGATGCAGGCGATGCAGGCGGACGTCTTTGCGCTGCAGGAGGTGGATGTCCGGACGCGTCGCGGCAATTTCGTGGACGAGCCAGCGGCGCTGGCACATGCACTCGGCTCTCACTATGTGTTTGCGGCGAGCATCAAGTGGGACGAGGGCGACTACGGTCTCGCCGTGCTCTCACGCTGGCCGATTGCCGGCGTCCGCCGCCATCGGCTCGGATACACGGAAGGGACCGAGCCTCGCATCGTGCTCGAGGTCACGGTGTGCGCCGATGGACGTCCGCTGCACCTGTTCAACCATCACGCTGACGGCCGCGCGGCCTCACGTGCTCCCGCGTTCCAGGAAGTACGCCGGATCGTGGAGGAGCGTGTTGGCGACGGCATCCTCGTCGTCGGCGATTTCAACGAGTATGCCGGAGACCCTGGAGTGCGAGCGCTGATCGGCACGGGCCTGGTGGATCTCGGCGCGGCGACGAATCTCAGCACGGCCTCGAGCGGTCGGATCGATTACCTGCTCGCGGATGCATCGATTGCGCGCCAGGTATCGAATGCCCGCGTCTGGCCGACCGACAAGAGCGACCACTATGCTGTTCTCGTCGATCTCGACTGGACGGGGCGGCAATGAGGCGTCAACGGGAGCGCGCGTGTGGACACCGGGCAAGACGACACCCATACTTGCTCTCTGGAGTGTGTCGTGGACGTCGAACTTCGGCCGTACAGTCAGAGCGATACGCAGGCAGTCTTCGAAGCTGTTCACGAGTCGTTCAATGAGTTGCACCCGTGGATGCCCTGGTGCCGCGCAGACTACTCGGTGGAGGAGGCTCGCTCGTGGCTCGGACTCCAGGTGAGGGGGTTCGAAGAGGGCACGGCGTTTCAGTTCGCGATCCTGGCGAAAGACGGACGCTACCTCGGGGCCGTCGGACTGAACGAGATCGATCGGCTCAACCGGAAGGCGAATCTCGGGTACTGGGTGCGCTCGGCCGCGACCGGGCGTGGGGTCGCCACCGCGGCGGTTCGCGCTCTTCGCGACTGGGCGTTCGAACGGACCGCTCTGATCCGGCTGGAGATCCTCATCGCCGCTGGCAACGTGGCCAGTCACCGGGTCGCTGAACGGGCCGGTGCCATCAGGGAAGGCGTGTTGCGGCGCCGGCTCGTGCTCCATGACGTCGCCCACGATGCCACGATGTTCTCGATCACGAGGGACCTTCCGGTCCAACCGGGCCAGCGGGGCAATACGTGACCGCAGGCTCGCCGATGGCATCGACCACGATGTTCCGCAAGCTCGAGGCTCCGCGTTCGCCGCAGCAGGTCCCGCCCGGACGCTGAACCTCCAGGCCCCGACACTCGTCTCTTCCGGAAGCAGCGCGACCGCCCTGGAGCGCGAGGAGGACCAATGCAATCTCTGAGATTTGTCTCGTCGTTGCTTCTCGTCGGGACGGCGGTCGCTGTCAGCGCCTGCGATCTGCCTGTCGAGGCGGGTCCCATGCAGAGCGTCACCCGCAGCGTTGAACAGGGCGACGCTCAGGCCGTTGACGTCGAGCTTCGGATGGGCGCCGGCGAGTTGAGCGTCCAGGGTGGTGCGACCACGCTGCTGAATGCCGGCTTTCAGTTCAATGTCCCGGAATGGACGCCGACGCTGACCTACCAGGACGGGCCACGCGGATCACTCCGCGTCGAGCAGCCGGGACATGGCATCTCGTTCGGCGACAGCAAGAACATCTGGGACCTCAAGCTGAACGACAGCGTGCCGATGGCTCTGACGGTGCGCCTGGGAGCGGGGAAGGCCGTGATGTCGGTCGGAACACTGGACCTTTCGTCGATCGAGGTCCATCAGGGTGTCGGCGAACTGCAGCTCGATCTCCGCGGGATGCCCAAACACAGTTACACCGTTCGTGTGCACGGAGGTGTGGGCTCGGCGAGCATCCGCGTGCCGCGATCCGTGGCAGTCGCGGCCACCGCTCGTAACGGCATCGGCGACGTGGACGTGCGTGGGCTCGTGCGCCGCGACGACGACGTGTGGGTCAACCCTGCGCACGAAGGGAATCCGACGGCCATCCAGCTCGATGTACGCGGGGGAGTCGGTAAGATCGTCATCATCGCCGATGAGACGTGACCGCCGCTCTCGCTGACGCCATCGTCCTCGTTCACTTCGCGTTCGTGCTCTTCGTCCTGCTCGGTGGTCTGCTCGTGCTGTCGCGGCCATGGACCGCCTGGCTGCATCTGCCTGCCGCTTTGTGGGGTGCGTGGATTGAGTTCGCGGGCTGGATTTGCCCGCTCACGCCGATCGAGAACTGGCTGCGCAGCGTGGGTGGCGGGCAGACCTACGATGCAAGCTTCGTCGATCGCTACGTCGTCTCCATCCTCTATCCTCCAGCGCTCACGCGCGACGTTCAGTGGACACTCGGTGCGGTCGTCCTCGCCATCAACGCCGCCGTCTACTTTTTGGTGTGGCGGCGATATCGAGGGCGATAGCATGAGAGCGATGCCGGCGAGGACGTCGTACGTGGCCGCCGCGGTGGCGGGTGCCTTGCTGTGGGGAGCGACAGCTGCGCTCTCCGGCCGCCGCGAGGCGTGGGACGCGGCCCAGTACTGGACCCTCGTGTATCCGGCGAGCGTTCTGGTGGCTGCGGCGCTCGGCTTTCTGGTACCGCACCGCGGCGCCTGGCGACTCGGTTTCGCGGTCATGCTCGGACAGGCTCTCGCTCTTGTCGTCACGTCGGGTTCCTTCGGCCTGCTTCCTCCCGGCATCATCCTCTTTGCGGTGCTCGCGATCCTTCCGGCAGGAGCTGCAGCCATCGCTTCGGCTGTGGGGAGGCGGCTCCGAGGAGGCGTGGCCGCGTGACCTCACGCGTCCGTCTTCTTCTGACCATTCTCGATCAGGCCTACGACCGGAAGTCCTGGCACGGAACGAATCTCCGCGGTTCGATTCGCCGGGTGACACCGACGCAGGCCGCATGGCGGCCGTCCAGTTCGCGGCACAACATCTGGGAGATCGTCGTGCATGCTGCCTATTGGAAGTACGCGGTCTGGCGGCGGCTGACCGGTGAGGCGCGCGGCTCGTTCCCCGACAAGGGATCCGATTGGTTTCGGCGCCCTGATACACAGAGCGAGAAGACCTGGAAGGCAGATGTCCGTGTTCTCGATCAGATGCACGATGAGCTGTGCGAGGCCGTCGGGCGCCTGACATCCCGCGATCTCGACGCCGTGCCAGCCGGCCGCACCACGAGCAACCTCTTTCTCGTGACGGGCGCGGCTGCGCACGATGTGTACCATGCCGGACAGATTCAGCTGCTGAAGAAGCTGATGAAGGAGTGAGACAACGACATGTTGATTACGACGACACCCGGGATCGAAGGCAAGCGCATTTCGCGCTATTGCGGTATCGTGACCGGCGAAGCCATCCTCGGTGCCAACGTGTTCAAGGATCTGTTTGCCGGCATTCGCGACATCGTCGGCGGCCGTTCCGCGACGTATGAGGCCGAGCTCCAGCGAGCGCGGGACATTGCCATCAGAGAATTGCAGGAACGCGCTCAGACGCTGGGCGCCAATGCCGTGGTTGGCATCGACCTCGACTATGAAGTCCTCGGCAGCGGCAACGGCATGCTGATGGTCTCGGCCAGCGGCACAGCCGTCGTCGTGGACTGAGTCCCGCGACGCATGACACATCCGCGCGTCGAGCAGTTGATCGCTACGCTCGGGCTCGAGTCCCATCCCGAGGGCGGCTACTTCCGGGAGGTCTATCGCTCCGCTGCCGGGATCGATCCGGGAGATGGTCGCGGAACGCGGGCGACAGTCACGACCATCTACTACCTGCTGGCCGCCGGCCAATGCAGCCGGTGGCACGACGTCCGCTCCGACGAAGTGTGGCACCTCTACGAGGGTGGGCCGCTCGATCTCTTCGTGGCGCCGCCCGATCTCGCGACGATCGATCGCCGTCGTCTCGATAGGGCCGGCAGTGGAGGCGGTCCGGTAGCTGTCGTTCCGCCGCGATGGTGGCAGGCGGCCAGACCTGCTGGCCCGTACGCGCTCGTCGGCTGCACGGTCGCGCCGGGGTTCGACTATGCCGATTTCAGATTCCTGCGCGATGTTCCGTCTGCGCTGGACGCACTCTCGAAGCACCCGGCCGACATCGTCGAGCTCGCCTGATCCTGGATCGCGAATGTGAATGCCAGGGACTTTCGTCGCATCGCATTGACGTTGGGCGGCGTCGTCGAGCAGTCGCACATGGGTCATCCGGACTTTCGCGCGCATGGCCGCATCTTCGCGTCGCTCAAGACGGACGAACGGCACGCCGCGGTCAAGCTGGCGCCGGACGAACAGCTGGAGTTCATCGCGCGCGACTCTGATTCCTTTCAGCCCGAGAGCGGCGCCTGGGGCCGCCAGGGATGGACACGCATCACGCTCGAGTCCGTTGCCGAAGAGGATCTGGGCGAGGCGTTGACGCTCGCCTCGCGACACTTGTCCACAGCACCGGTCAAACCGGTCAGACATTCCAAGCGCAGCTCAGGTGCAAAGCGGAGACGCAGCTGAAGCCCGTAGCCCGAAGCCTGCAGCCCGAAGCCTGTAGCCCGAAGCCTGTAGCCTGAAGCCAGACCCCCGCATTACACTTTCTGCAATGACTTCAGCACACGAAGCGCTCCAGCGCCTGCGGGAAGGCAATCTCAGGTTTGCGTCAGAAACTCATGGTTCGTCGGCATCCCTCCACGCGACACGCCGCGAGCAACTCTCTTCGGGCCAGGAGCCATTTGCGATCATCCTCGGCTGTTCCGATTCGAGAGTGCCCGCCGAGATCGTGTTCGATCAGGGGCTCGGCGATCTCTTCGTGATTCGTGTTGCCGGAAATATCGTGGCGCCGTCTGGCGTTGGAAGTGTCGAGTTCGCGGCCGAGCGCTTCGGCACGCGCCTCGTCGTGGTCCTCGGGCATTCGAAGTGCGGTGCGGTTACCGCGACACTCGAGGAGCTCGCCAGGCCCTCGGACACGCAGTCACGCAACCTCAAGTCGATCGTCGACCGCATTCGGCCGGCCATCGAGGGCCTCTTCGAGACTGACCTCAAGCGCGATCCGGATGCGCTGCTGCAGCGATCGGTCCGTGCGAACATCCGCGCGTCGGCTGATCACCTGCGCCACGGCTCGCGTGTCCTCGAGGAGCTCATCGAGCGGAACGGCCTGCTCGTGGTCGGCGCCGAGTATTCCCTGGATACGGGCCTCGTGGATTTCTTCGACGGGGTACCGGCCGAGGCGCGTGAGGTATCGCGTGTCTGACGACGCTGAGCTTCTTGCCGCGGTGCACGCACTTCTCGGCGAGCTCCTCGACGGCGCTCCGGAGGGCGGTGCCTACATCCTCAACCCCGGTGATCGAGGGTTGCTTCGTTCGCTCGACGGCCTCTCCGCGTCCGCCGCATCAGTGGTCCCTGCAGGCGGAACATCCTCGATCGCCGCGCACGTCGACCACCTGCGGTACGGCCTGAGCCTGCTGAATCGCTGGTTCGATGGCGATCCCAATCCCTTCAAGGATGCCGACTATGGCGCAAGCTGGGACAGGACGGTCGTGACCGAGACCGAATGGATGTCACGGCGATCGGATCTGGCCAGGGAAGCGCGCAAGTGGGTCGAGGCGCTGATGCATCCGAAGCCGCT
>JBFWPD010000152.1:0-8396 GCA_050250175.1 Vicinamibacterales bacterium | reverse complement strand
AGCGGGAACACGACGTCGTCTGCAGCCGGCTCGTCGAACCGCATCTCGTGATCGAACGCGTCGCCGATGGTGATGCGGAGCGCCCGCGCGCCTACATCCCGGGCCGTCGTCTCGATGACTTCCCGGGCCGAATCCGTGACGTGAATTGTTGGAACAGCCATGCGTTTGTCCTGCCCTGTAGCCCGAAGCCTGTAGCCCGGAGCCTGTAGCCTATAAGTAGTACTTCTTATACATTCCCCGCCTGAAGAGCACGCCGCCGAGCGGACCGAGCCAGCCGAGAACGTAGTACATGTAACCGAGGTCCATCATCTCGATCAGGTTGCCGTCCATGTCCTTGACGAAGAAGAACGAGTGGCCCCGAGGCGAGCGCTCCGGCTTGCTGAGGCACTCGACTCCCTTGCTCTGCAGGTAGTCGTACCAGCGCTGAAGGTTGCGGACGTTCAGCGAGAAGTGAGTCAGCCCGACCCGGTTCCACGGGATCTCGATCGCCGGCTGCTTCGGCTCGAAATGGAAGATCTCGAGGACGCCTCCGCCCGGCACCCTGATCCAGCCAATCTTGCAGGTTCCGGGGTCGCCCTGGACCCCGAAGAATCCGTGGACACGATCGGCCGGGGTATCCGCCACGCCGACGAGCGGGCAGCCGAATATCTCCCAATAGAACTTCACCGTCCGGTTGAAGTCGGACACCGTCAGGCCGACGTGACTGAACGAGCGAACTTTCATAAGCACCACTCAGGCTTCAGGCTACGGGCTCCGGGCTTTCAGGCTACAGGCTTCAGGCTTCAGGCTACAGGCTACAGGCTTCAGGCTACAGGCCTCAGGCTACAGGCTTCAGGCTCCGAGCTTCGGCCCCCAATCTTCAACCTTCAATCTTCAATCTTCACTAATTTAGAGGGTCTTCCTGATGTGATCGGCCACGCGCAGCGCCTGCGCGATGATAGTCAACCCCGGATTGACTGCAGCCGACGACGGGAAGAAAGAGGCGTCCACGACGTAGAGATTCGACACGTCGTGCGCCCGGCACCACGGATCGAGCACCGACGACTTCGGGTCGGTCCCGAAGCAGAGCGTTCCGCACTGATGCGTCGTGTTCCGTGTGCCGAGGGAATGCTTGATCGTGAAGAAGCCGATCTGCTTGAGCACGCCCTGCATCCGCTCCACGAGCTGTCGATGTGAACCGGCGTTGCTCTGCCGGTACCGCAGGTGGATGCGTCCATGCTGATCCACGGTCACGCGATTGTCCGGGAGCGGCAGATCCTCCGACATCACCAGCCAGTCCATGGCGCCCGCCGCCCACCACTCCCACGCCGGCAGCGGGATCCAGCGGCCATACCAGGGCGATTCCGCCTTGAGCACGACGGCCTGCGTCCGGCCCTGCGACTGCACCTGGCCGAGCGGATAGCGCGAACCGTTTCCGGCCAGGTAGTAGTCGTTGATCGCCACGGTTTTCTGAAACACCGTGTCGTTGACACGCCGGCGATCGAAGGCGCTGATCATGGTCGCCAGGTGCGCCATGTATCGCCGTCCCACCAGCCCCGACGAGTTGGCCAGTCCTTGGGGATGAGAGCGGCCCGTCGATCGCAGCATCAGCGCGGCAGAGTTGACGGCGCCGCACGCGACGATGAACAGCGGAGCTTCGACGCGCACCGTCTCGCCGTTCCTGTCGATCTCCGCGGCTGTGACGCTGGATCCCGACTCGTCGGTCAGCAGTCGGCGGACCAGCGAATGAGTCCAGAGCGTGACGGTCGGCCGGGCGAGCGCAGGGCGCACGCAGCAGACGTCTGCTTCGCTCTTCGCGTGGATGAAGCAGGGGAACGAGTTGCACGTCCGGCAGAGGACGCACCCGCCCGGTTCGTCGGGCCTGATGAGCCCGAGCGGCAGCGGCGACGGATGCAGGCCGAGCGCGCGAAGCGACTCGACGACCTCCGCAACCCGCGGCGCGTGCTGGATGGCAGGGAAGGGGTAGGGGTTGCGGGGTGGCTCCGTCGGATCGTCACCTGTCGCCCCATGGACGTGATACAGACGCTCCGCGCGATCGTAGTAGGGCGCGAGCTCCTCGTAATCGATCGGCCAGGCTGGCGAGATGCCGTCTTCGTGTTCGACGGCCTGAAAGTCCTCGCGGCGCAGCCGATAGAGAGCGCTCCCCCAGAACTTGGTGTTCCCCCCGACCCCGTAGTGCGTGTACGGACGGAACAGCCGCCGTTGCGGGCGCGTGGCATCGACCCAGAACTCGTTGCGCGGCCGGTAGCGCCGCGCCTTCCACACCGCTTCCGGACTCCAGTTCTCGGGCTCCTGCTCGACGAAGCCTCCGCGCTCCACGATCAGGATGCGCTTGCCCGTATCGGACAGGGCGTGCGCGATCGTGCCGCCGCCCGCACCGCTCCCGATGATGACGACGTCGTAGTGTGTGCTCACGCGGCGGAACCGTAGACGCGGTCCATGAGCCGCTGATCCTCGAGTGCCCGCTCCAGGCTCATCTCCGGTGCACGCTGTTCACGAATCGCGCGTGCGAAATCGCGGTACATCGCGCGGTACCCGCGGATGTCGGCGAAGCCTGGAACGACGACTTTAGGCAGTCCGCCGCTGCGAACGAGGATGAACGCGCCATTGGACTCGAAGGAGATGATGCCGCGCCGGCCGAACAGCTTCGAAAGGCGAAGGCCGCGGAGAAGCGACGGCGTTTCACGTGAGTAGTAGAGAGAACCTACGGCGCCGTTGTCGTAGCGGAACGCCACCATCATGCTCTTCGCCCGGCGATCGGGTCCGCCGTCGGCGGGGAGGGCAGGCCGGAAGCCTTCGATCGACGTGATGCGCGGTCCGAGGCTCCCCGCCAGGTGGAGCCAGTGGATGCCCTCTTCGAAGAATGCATCGCCACCGGCTATCGACTCGTCGTTGCGCCAATCCGCTGCCGTCTTCAGACGGTGAGCGAGCGTCGTGAAGTGCGCGAAGATCATCTCGCCGATCGCGCCGCCCGCGATGAGCTGCCGGAGCCGCACCGCGAGCGGCTTGTAGTGATCGTTCTCGCCGACGAGCACAACGCGTCCGGCACGGTTGCGCGCGGCAATCACCTCTTCGTAGTCTCCGGTTCGTGGAAACGCCGGCTTCTCGACCAGCACATGCTTGCCCGCGGCGAGCGCCTGGAGCGTCAGCGGCAGATGCAGGTGGGGCGGTACGGCGACGACGACGGCATCCACCTGAGGGCTCTGGATGGCTGCGGTGTAGTCCGCATGCGTGCCCTGCCCGCCATGACGCCGGCAGAACTCCTCGGCGCGGGCCTGCTCACGGCTGGCGTACGTGCGGACGAAGTCCCGTCCGAGCGCCTGCAGGTGCCGGCTGTGCACACCCGCGATGAAGCCGCAGCCTAGAAACGCGACGCGTAGAGGATCCGGCAAGTCTTCATGATAATCCGCGGCCCGAACCATCCTCGATGAACGCGCGGTAGCGGGCGACGGCGGACTTGACCAGCGATGCGTGCCGCGCTGGCACGCCGGGATACAGGTCGACATCCGCTCCCGTGGCGCTGTCCAGCCGCCGCCAGCTTCCTGCCAGCCGGCCGTTCACGATCACGTGGTGCGGATGAAGGTCCCGCGGGGGCTTCTGTCCGGGCGCTGGAACGACCGCACGCGGAATGAATCCTCTATCCTTGTGCGCGATGAGGTACTCGTCGTAGTTCGGCAGAAGGTGCGCCGACCGAGTGGCGCGGAGCGCCACGGGATTGCCGGCGAACCAGCAGCGATGTCCGTCGAACTCGATGCTGGACAAGCCGGCTCCGGCGATTTCGATTCCCCGACGGACCTCCCGCTGTGTCAGGCCGGACCACCACGCGAGATCCCTCGCCGTCGCAGGCCCGTGACTCGCGAAGTAACGCATCGCAATTGCGCCGAGCGCATCGTCCTTCGAACGTGGCTCTGATTGGGGCACGCGTTCGTCCATCAGGGCGTAGGTGAACTGCTTGCCGCGCCGGGGGCCGCTGCAGACCACTTGATCCAGTTCGAGGCGCATCATGATGTACGCGAGCGGGTTGCCCGTTGAAGGCAGACCGGCACGCTCGAACTTCGCAGCAAGCTCGGTGCGCGTCAAGCACTGCCGACCAAGGGCGCGTTCGACGATCGTTCGCGCGCGCGCAGCTGCCCGGTCGTCGATGCCGGCCTGCCGGTAGTAGAAAGCGTTGACCGCGTGAACGCGCGGCGAAGTGAGGCCGAGCATCCATCGGATGTCGGCAGGCGTCACGAAATGCCAGGTCGGACGCATCATGTGCGTGCGAAGGAGCTCCCCGTTGTTGAATGCGAGATCGACGTCGGCGTCGGTCAGGTGAGACGCACGCAGCCCGATGGCCCATTTGGCGCCGGGATAGTCCTGCGCCTGGACCGCGCCGAGTCGTGACACGACGTCGGCGGCTGAGCGGGCATCGGCGCCTGCGAGTGTCTGGTTGTGCAGGCGCCAGGCAGCGAGATCGACGGCGGGAGCGGTCACCGGGCCAGAGTGAACCGCGGTTCACGCCCGCGGGTCAACGCCGTGTAGAGCAGCCAGCCGGCAGGGCCGAACATGAACGTGAAGAAAAGGCACGGGATGAGCAGGTAGCGCGGCAGTCCGCGCGCCTGGGCATCCCGTGCTTCAAAGCTTCCGACGAGCAGATCGAAGGCGAGATAGTGGATCCAGCCCGCGAGCAGCAGCCACGGATCCTGGAAGAGCGCCGCGACATCGGCGAGCGATGAGAACCCGCCGGATGCGCCGGCCCATCGCGCCCCGATCAGCCCGGAGTACGCAACCGCAAAGAAGGCCGGCACTGCGAGGCTCGCGACAGTGTCCGTCACCCAGCGGCGATTCGGCAGAATGGCCAGCAGCAGCCAGCAGGCGAGTGCGAGCCCGTTGACGGCGGCGAACACCCCTTCGGGCGTCACAGCGTCACCATCCCTTCAGACAGCGGGCGCGAACTCGGCCGTGCCGCCAGCATGCAGCCCGCGGCGGTCGCGAGCAGCCAGGCGGCGAGTGCGACGAGCGTCGAGGCGTCAGGCGCCGCAATCGACTGACCGCGCAGTGCCTGCCAGAGCAGGAGCACATAGAGCGATCCGTAACTGACCGCGGCCGTTTGCACCAGCCTCACCTGAACCGATTCGGACCATCGCCGTCCCCTCAAGGCAAGCGCAAGCAGTGCGAAGGCCTGCAGGGCGTGCAGCCCGAGGAAGTGGGGCACGCGAAGATCGCCATGCTCGACGCTCCAGTTCGTACCGGGAAGGCCGCGCCCTCCATCCGGAGCGCCGACCGTATGCGCTCCAACCACCGGGGCGGCCCCGCCTCGCCTCATCGCGTCGAACTGCGAGGCGGTGGGACGTGTCATCAGGCCCCCGCTCAGGGCGCCCACGATCGTGATCGTCATGCCGAGACGGAAGGCCCAGCCGAGCGGCCGGTCGCCGAAACGATGCCGCCAGAGCGCGATCGCCGCGGCGATGCTGGTCAGCGTCTGGATCGCGATCCCCGCGCCCATGATCGAGAACAGCACCGCATCGAGCGTCGTTCCGTTGTTGAAGTGGCTCGTCGTCCCGCGCCAGGCCTGCAGATCGATGATGGCGATCTCGATCACGAAGACGACCGCGCTGATGACGCCGACCCACCGGCGCATCCTCGGCCGGTCAGGCAGGTACGTGAACACCCAGGCGAGCGTGAGGGTGTAGATGGCGATTGACGCGGCGAACTTGGCCGGCTTCAGCCATGCGGGCGCGCCGGTGATCGTGCGTGGGTCGAGCCACAGCCCAGCCACCGCCGCCGCCAGCAGGCCCAGCATCAGCAGTCCGGTGGCCGTCAGCCACGGGCTTGCGTCCCACAAGCGACGGAGTGTCGGTTCACGAAGCGTCGCGGATGTCATGGTGCGCTTCCTTTCTTCCTGCGATGTTGTCATCGTCAACATAGGCTAGCCTCTTATGTTGACAGTGTCAACACCGTCGGATATCGTTCGTGGATGGGGTCTGCCCGCCCGCCACGGCCGCCCGCGCCACGCACCCGCAAGCGGCGCGGACAGTACCATCATGGCGATCTCCGCCGTGCCCTCATTGAAGAGGCAGTCCGGACCATACGGGAACAGGGGGTTGACGAGCTGACTCTTCGAGGGGTCGGGCAGGCGCTCGGCGTCTCCCGTACCGCGCTCTACCGTCATTTCGCGCACAAGTCGGCCCTGCTGCAGGCCGTCGGCACCGACGGGTTCCGCCGCTTCCGCCTCGACCTCGAGGAGGCGTGGGACGGCGCCGGCCGCGGCCCCCGCGGTCTCGACGCGATGGGAAGGGCCTACGTCAGGTTTGCCGTGGCCAACCCGTCACACTTTCGCGTGATGTTCGGCGGCGTGCTCGGCGACGACGTGACCGACCCGGATCTGCAGCGAGAACGCGCGGCGGCCTTCCAGGTCCTCTTCGATGCGATCGTGGCCCTGCAGGCAGGCGGCGACATCAGGCGTGACGATCCGATGGTCGTCTCCCGATATGTCTGGGCCGTCGTGCATGGCATCGCGATGCTCAGCCTCGACGTGCCCTCGAGGCATCCGCTCCTCAATCCAGAGTCTGACGCGCGATACGGAGTGGAACGCCTCCGCCTCGGGCTCCAGCCGGACCGTCCTCAGGTCACGCGCGGCCGGCGAACTCGCGGGTCTCCGTATGAACCCGGATCTTCTCGCCTTCCTTGATGAAGAGGGGCACGCGGACTTCGAGGCCGGTCTCGAGCGTGGCGGCCTTCGTCACGCCTCCGCTTGCCGTGTCGCCACGAACGCCCGGTTCGGTGTAGGTCACCGCCAGTTCGACGTGCGGAGGCAGCTGCACGCCGATCGGATTGCCGTTGTACTTGAGGATCTCGACCATGAGGCCGTCCACGAGGAAGAGCCGATCGTCGCCAAGAATGCCGGCATCGAGCGACAGCGTCTCGAAGCTCTCCTGATCCATGAAGTGATAACCGGAGCCGTCGGCGTAGAGATACGACGCGGTGACCTGCACGAGATCCGGCTCTCCGAACTTGTCGCCTGCCTTGAAGGTCTTGTCGAACACGGCCCGCGTCAGCAGGTTCCGCATCTTCAGACGCACCAGCGTCTGCCCGCCGCGCGCGGTCGGTCGCGAGATCTCGACCTCCAGGCAGTGATAGGGAGCATTCTCATGCTCGAAAAACATCTTGCGCTTGATCGAAATCGCCTCGAGGAGTGACGCCATGCGCCACAGTGTAGACCAGCGGCTCGCAGCGGACGTCTGTTGCCGGCTTCCGGCCTCTGCATTTCGCGTCATCCTGATGTGACTTCAGACTCTGTGAAATGAATTCGTTGGGCGGGCGGAGATGGCAGTAGGATTGGAAGTCCCCCGTCCTGATGAGGTTGGCCATGAACATTGTCGATCGCGTCAAGAACATCTGTCTGTCGCCGAACACCGAGTGGTCAGTCATCGAGGCGGAGAACACCCCGACCGGCACGCTCGTCACGGGGTATGTGATTCCGCTCGCTGCAATCGCCGCTGTCGCCGGTTTCGTCGGCGGGTCGCTCATCGGCAGGCAGCTGCCCTTCCTCGGCTTCTACCGTGTGCCCTTCGCCACGGGGCTGACGATGGCCATCGTGCAGGTGGCCATGGCCGTCCTGGGTGTCTTCGTGATCTCGTTCATCATCAACGCGCTGGCGCCGAACTTCGGGGCGCAGAAGGACAGCGCGCAGGCGATGAAGGTGGCGGTGTACTCGTTCACGCCCGCCTGGGTCGCCGGTGTGCTCAACATCCTTCCGATGCTCGGCGTGCTCGCGATACTCGGCGGACTCTACGGCCTCTACCTGATGTACCTGGGCCTTCCACGGCTCATGAAGGCGCCGCAGGACAGGGCGGTCGGCTACACCGTCGTCGTCGTGGTGGTGTCGATCGTCGTGATGTTCATCCTGTCAATCGTCACCGGCACGATCGTCGGGACAGGCGCGATGATGAGCGGCGGCCTGATGGGAGGCGGCACGACGGCCTCCTCCGGCGTGGAGTTCGACCCGGACAGCCCGATGGGACGGCTCGAGAACTTCGGACGCGAGATGGAGCAGAGCGCCGCGAAGATGGAGCAGGCCCAGCAGAGCGGTGATGCCGGTGCGCAGATGACGGCGGCCATGGAGGCGCTCGGCACGATGTTCGGAGGCGGCCGGCGCGTGGACCCGGTCGCGATCGAGCGCCTCGCAGCGTTCGTTCCGGAGAGCTTCGCCGGCCTGCCGAAGACGAGCAGCAACTCGGAGCGCACGGGCATCGCGTCGCTGATGGTCTCGAAATCGGAAGCCACGTACGGCGACGGCAACCGGAGCGTCCAGCTCGAGATCGTCGACAGCGGCGGAGCGAGCGGCATCGTCGGTCTCGCGAGCTGGGTCGGCGTCGAGGGAGTCCGCGACAACGCTCAGGAAACCGAGCGGACCG
>JBFWPD010000151.1:0-8403 GCA_050250175.1 Vicinamibacterales bacterium | reverse complement strand
TTCGCCTTCGCTCGGCGTTGCCAGGCACGCAGGTGGCGTCGTCGGTGAGCCTGGCATGCGTGGACGAGTAGCGCTTGGCATCATGCGCCTCCACCTGGCACTCCTGACCCTCGGTCTTGCCGGCACGACGATTGGGCTCGGCGCACAGTCCGCACCGCCGCGGCCCGGCCCGGCTGCGGGCTTCACGCGCGAGACACCGGTCATGACCTGCCCGGATCCGCTCGGACCTGGAATCGACACGGCCCGCTCGTTCTGCGACGTCGTGAGCGGTACCGACCCGAAGACCGGGATCGTGATCACGCTGCCGCCCCACAGGGGCGCGGTGACGTTGAGCTTCGATCTTCACAACCGCCACACCTACTCGGAAGAGGAAGTGCGGTCCAACCGTGCGTTCACACGTTACACCGCAGTCATCGGCGTGCTGGCCATGGACAACACGCTCATCAGTCGCGCAGCCGTGCAGAGCGAGTTCCGTCGAGCGTCGGATCTGGTTGACCGGGTGGGTGGCGGTGCAGGCCCTGGAGGGGTGAAGGCGGTAGCACCCACAGGAACGGAGAGGATCACCATCGAGATCCCCGAGCGGGAGCAGGCAGTGAGCATCCTCGGTGAGATTCTCACCATCGAGCGCGCAGACGGAACCGCGACGTATTCCACTCCCGGACGTCCAATCGCCGTCATCAGCGACGTCACGATCGACTACCGTCCCACACCGGCGAGACGTCCTGGCGGGTAAGGCGGAGGGGCGGGTTGGGCGGGAAGGGCAGGCGGGTCGGTCAAGCGCAGCACGCTTGATGAGAGAGCCGTCGCAGAATGAAAAGGGCCGGCGACTTCTCGCCGGCCCTTCGTGTCTTGCCTGAAGCCCGCAGCCTGCAGCCCGAGCCTGATTAGACTGTCGGCTTGTGCAGTACGGGCTGGACTTCCTGGTTCTTCTTGCGGCCACCGAGGCCCTGGATCTGGATGGTCGGCTGCTCCTTGAGCACGTGCTGCGCATAGAGCTTGGCCATCTCTGCGTGATGGGCGGCCTCCCTGGCGGCTTCCTCGGGCGACTTGTGCTTGCGCGAGGCCAGCTTCTCCTCGCGGGCGTTCTTCGCGATGCCGAGCTCGTCGAGGTCGGTCTGCGCGCCGGCGCGAACGGCCTCTTCGTTCAGCTTCAGCGAGTGCTGCGCCGACCCGAGAGGGACCGCCTTGCCGCCGGCGAAGATCTCGTGGCGGCCATGCTCTTCGTACCACTTCGTCAGCGTGGCCGTCATGTGCATCTTCTCGATGATGTTGCGCCAGCCGATGCCGGTGTTGTAGGCGCAGAAGGAGATTTCACCCTGCTGCGTGGCATACGGGATGATGCACATCTCGGTGCGGCGGAAATCGTAGTTGAAGAGGTCCTGGAACCACATGCCGGCAATGAACAGGAAGTTCCAGCGATCGGCGCGGCGCCTGGCGATGTCGTCCATCGTGCGGTCGCCTTCGACGCGCCCGTACTTGCCCTTCTCAGCCGACTTCGTGGCGCCGAAGGTCTTGTCGAACTTCTTCAGCAGGTCGGTCAGCTTGAAGTGCGTCGGCGACTTGAACGAGTCGTAGTTCCGGATGACGGCAAGGGCCATCCCGAAAATCGAGAGGAAGCGCCCACGGCCGGCGTCCGAGACCGCGGCCACGTCCTTGGCCAGCTGCTCCGCCTTCAGGAACGCCGTGACCGGCACGGCTTCCTTGGTTTCCTTGTCGATCATGAGGGCCATCCCGACGCCGCAGTTGGGATGGCAGCCGCACGTCAGCTGGCCGAACTCCTTCTCGGCGCCGTGCGTGACGTCCGCCCAGTCGGTGAAGCTGCCCATGAACGAGATGGGGAACCAGTCGCGCACCGGCTCGCCGAGGCCCGTCTGATTCTTCACGTCGTGCGCCAGATGCGAGAGCGTGTAGCGCTGCGCGTGACGGCGCTCGTCGGTGACTTCCTCGTCGCGGCCGGTGAACGAGACCGGCTGGAAGGAGAGGAAGTTGATCTTCTTCGGGTTGTCGAGCGCGAACTCGATAATCCGGCCGACCTGCTCGTTGTTCACGCCGTTGACGATCGTCACGACCGGCACGATGTCCACGCCGGCGTTGTAGAGATTCTCGATTGCCCGCAGCTTCACGTCGAAGAGGTTGCCCACGCGGCGATGCGCGTTGGCCGCGTTGCCGATGCCGTCGAACTGGAGATACGCGTAGCGCAGCCCGGCTTCCGCGGCCGCCTTCGCAAACTCCGGATCCTTGGCGAACTCGATGCCGTTGGTGGCGGCCTGGACGCTGTTGTAACCGACCTTCCGCGCGTAGCGGACCGCGTCGAGGAACCAGGGCGAGATGGTCGGCTCGCCGCCGGAGAACTGCACCGACATCTGCCGCCGCGGCTTGATGCTGATGGCGTTGTCGAGCACCGTTTTGATGTCGTCCCAGGTCAGCTCGTGCACGAACCCGACCTGGTTCGCATCCATGAAGCAGGGGTCGCACATCATGTTGCAGCGATTGGTCAGGTCGACCGTCAGCACCGACCCGCGGCCGTGCTGGATCGTGCTGCTGCCATGGTTGTGCAGCTTCTCGTCGTTGTGCGCGCGGATGTCGCGACCGGGGAACACCTGCTCGAGGTGCTTGAAGAACTCGGTGTCGATCGCCATGACGTCTTCGAAATGCCCGTGGAGCGGGCAGTCCTTGACCATGAGGATCTTGCCGTCGCGCTCGAGAATGGTCGCCTTGATTTCCCCGACCTTCTCATTGAGCAGGACGCTGACATCCTTCTTGCCGTCGAGGATGGCCTGACGCGCCTCGCGGGTGCATGTCGGACACAGCGAGTCGGTTTCGCGCGGCCAGCCGAGCGGCGGCTTCGTCTTCTGGTACGACTTGAGGAGCGGCTTGTCCGACCACTTCGGCGTGAAGGATGGGTTCTGCTTGATCTTGTTCAGGCCGTTGAACACGACCCAGGCGCCGTTGGCGGCAATTGCGAGCCCCTTTTCGAAGTACTTGATGGGCGCGTGCATGTCGAATCGTCTCCTGTGTGGCACATTCCGGCAGACTCGTCCGCCGGTCAGTTTTGCTAAATCATAGACAAGAAAAGAGTTGACCCAGCAACTTTCGGCGAACTGGCCGCAGGGAGGGGCGAGCGGGCCGTTTCCACCCTTGGATGGCCCTTTCCGGCCGCGGTTGGCCCGCGCCGACTTGGGCATGGCAGACAGCGCGGCGCGATGCGCGCCTAGAATTGACGAATGTCTCTTCGCGACGTGTTGATTGTCGGTGCAGGTCCCACAGGGCTCTCTGCGGCCATTGCCGCCAGGAAACGGAACCTCGACTACCAGATCATCGAGCAGGGAGCGCTCGTCAACTCGATCGAGCGGTTTCCGCCGCAGATGGTCTTTTTCACCACACCGGAACTGCTCGAGATCGGCGGATTGCCGTTCGTGTCGCCGTACGAAAAGCCCACCCGCGTGGAAGCGCTGAAGTACTACCGCAAGGTCGCCGACACCTACGACCTGCAGATCGCCTTCGAGGAACAGGTGCTCTCGATAACTCCGGAGCCCGACGAAGCGCGTGCCCTCGGGGAGCCGTCGGTCTTCTCGATCGAAACGCGTTCGTCGCGGGGCGTGCGTCGCGTCCGGCAAGCCCGTCAGGTCGTTCTGGCCATCGGCTACTACGATCACCCGAACATGCTGAACGTGCCGGGCGAGGATTTGCCGCACGTCCATCACTACTACCGCGAACCCTTCGTCCACTATCGGCAGCGCGTCGTCATCGTCGGTGGAGGCAACTCGGCTGCTGAAGCCGCGCTCGAGCTGTTCCGGTCGGGCGCATCGGTGACGATTCTCCACCGCGCGCCAGAGCTGAAATCGACGATCAAGTACTGGGTGCGTCCCGACATCGAGAACCGCATCAAGGAAGGGGCGATCCCGGCGCGCTTCAACGCGTCCATCACCGAGATCCGTCCCACGACCGTCGTCTTCACGGACCTGAGCGCCGGGGGAGTCCACGAACTGCCTGCCGACGCGGTCTACCTCCTGACCGGGTACCGCGCCGACGATGGGCTGCTGCGGCGCGCAGGGATTCAATTGAACGATCGCAACGCGCCGGTGCACGATCCGAAGACGTTCGAAACCAACGTCCCGGGCTTGTTTGTCGCAGGTGGAGCGATTGCCGGCGAGGATACCGGCACGATCTTCATCGAGAACGGCCGCTTTCACGGTGAGGCGATCATCGAGGTCATCGCCGGGCGTCTCGAGCGCTGAGCCCGGGCTGCCCTCGATCACTGTCTGGCTGGCACCGTGAACAGATGTTCGCTGAATCCCATCGGCCTCACGACATCTTCAGCGTCCGAGAGGATCCTGATGCGCGGCGGATCCCAATCCGGACAATAGGTCAGGACCTCTCCCGGCCGGCGTCCGAGATCGTAGCAGCGCAGGTCCGTGTGCTCGACAATCGGGCGATCGCTCTGAAACATGAGCCGATAGGGAAGTTCCAGCGTCAGCAGGGTGATGACGGCGATCGCGAGGGCACCGGCCTTCGTGCCCCGGTCAATCGCCTGTTTCGCCAGCGGGCGCCGCAGGAGCAGGTGCCACGCCAGGACCGTTGCTGCCAGCGCGATTGAGAAGGCCTGCCGATACCGCACGGGCGCAAAGCTCGTGCTGCTCAGGACGGCAAGCGCTGACGTCTCGACGCCATCAGGGAAGCTGGTGAGGACGTCGAGGACGTCGAAGAACTGCCAGACGATCAGAAGGAACGCCAGTCCTTGGGCAACCAGCAGCCACTGTCCGGCGGCTGCGGGATCCGCAAAACCCAGGGCATGACTCAGCTTCCGGCTCGATGCCGCACTGCGCTCGCTGAGTGAACGCGCGCCGAGTCCGAGAAGCCTCCAGCACGCTCGAGCGGCGAGCAGCGCCGTCATGGTCAACGCGGCGTAAATCACGGGTGTCACGAGCGACCGCAGGCCGAGCTCGAACCAGTCGGCAATCGTGTCATCAGAGAACCCGGCGGTCCGGCGCAGCGTGAGGTTGAACGCCGTCGACGTCACCAGGCCGAGCACGCCGACGGCGGCGATGCCCGCTGCGATGCCCGCGGTCCAGAGCAGGACGGACCGATCGGAGCGGGCACGCGCGTGTGCGATCTCGAGTGGATCGGCGGGTGCCGTCGAGGCGCTGCCCGCGACGCCGGCGGCGGCAGTCGACGCCTCGGGAATTGCCTCGACGAGGGCCCGCATCATCGCTCCCGCGGTCTGGTAGCGAAGCGCGGGATTCTGGTGCATCGCCTGCTCGACGACCCGAACGAAGGCGCGCGGGAGGTCCGGCCTCAGGTCCGACAGGTACTGCCGATCGCCTCGTGCGTGCGCGCGAGCGATTCCCGTCAACGACTGATCACGGACCGGAAAATTCCGTGTGACGAGAAAGAAGAGCAGGACGCCGAGGCTGTAGATATCCGAAACCGGCGTCGCGTGCTCCCCCTCGAAGAGCTCCGGTGCGATGTAGGGGGGCGTACCCGAGATCGTCGTCGGCGCGGGGCCGAACGCGGAGTCGATGTCGAGACCGAGCCCGAAATCCATCAGCACGATCCGGCCGCCGCGCTCGCGCATGACATTGCGTGCCTTGACGTCCCGGTGAACAAGTCCAGCGGCGTGAACCGCAGCAAGCGCCTGGCAGAGGCTGAGTCCGATGACGGCTGATTCCTCCGCGCCCATCGGGCCATTCTCGCGGACCAGCTCCGCCAGGTTCTGACCCTCGACCAGCTCCATCGTCACACCGACCTGGTCCGCGACACGCTGCGCCGAGTGGACGGTGACGACATTCCTGTGGCGAATCCGGGCCAGCATCTGGCCTTCGCGAAGGACCGCCGCCGCGTCTTCGTCCCGCTGAAGGGCGATCACCTTCAGCGCCACATCGCGCGCGAGCGTGCGATCGTGCGCGCGATACACCTTGCCGAAGCCCCCGGCCCCGAGCTCCGCGAGTATCTCGAGGTCACCCCACTCGCGGGGCGGGTCGTTCAGCTGTGCACTTCGGGTGTCGTCCTGATCCTCGACGGTCTGGCCGAGACGCGCCTCGAGCTCGTGGCGCAGCGCCTCGTCAGATCCGCAGGTCTGCGCGATGAAGGCATCGCGTTCGATCGGCGGCATGCCGAGCGCGGCCTTGTAGAGGGCTTCGACGCGCGCCTGGCGTTCCGGTGTCACTGCACAAGGTTGAAGGCGATGAAGAGGACGGGACTGACGTCGCCACCGAGCGCCGGCGTGCCGCGGCCGAACTGGCCGGCCTCGAATTCGCTCTGGTACACGAACGCGAGACGGAGCTCGAGGAACTCGTGCGGGACCGACGCGCGTTCACGATCGCCGCCTCGCATCATCGCGAACGGTCGCCACTTGATGACGCCCTCGATGTCGGCCTTGTGAAAGGGTTCGGTGCCCGCCGAGTAGCGCCGGAAGCCCAGGCCGCCACCGACTGAGACTCCGAAGGTCGTGTTGAAGTCGGCGAACGGGAGAATGCCGATGACGTCGACCCGATCGTTCGGCGTCTGCGTCTGGTTGTTGTCGCCGGCCAGCGCGTAGACCTGCGTGCCGACGCTGATCCAGTTGTGGTCGCGCCGGGCATCCGAGCAGTAAGGGCTGACGAACCATCCGGGTGAGGCCTCGGCGCTCCCCCGGACCCCCCGGCAGAAGAGCACGGCGTCGAATCCGGGCCCCGAGATCTCCGGGCCGCTCAGCCGCTCGAACCAGCGCCAGAACCCCTGGGCGTCGGCTGGACGCGCCGTCATGAGGAGCATGCCCAGGGCAACCAGGGCGACGGCTGTGAGTCTCCGCATGCGGCGTCCTTTCTGAAGAATTGACGTGTCGGGCAGGGTCTTCGGGCTGAAATTATAGCTGACCGTTCGGCGGCCGACCGCCTAGTGGTCCACCCGGCGGACGTGAGGGCTGCGGGCGAGCATCATCTTCATCTCGATCAGTTCGACGAGGGCCTCGGCGCGGCTGTTCAGGCCGTTGCGCTCCAGCAACGCGAGCTTCTCCAGAGGGTCGAAATCGAGATACTGGGCGAGCGCGTTCACCAGCTCTTCGTCGTTCAGTCCCGCGGCCGTCCGCGGCGATGCACTCCGAATCTCCGAGGAGTGATGAGCATGCCGCGGTCCAAGTTGCTCGACGGCCGGCGCGAGCACTCCTTCGAGCCGCTCCCGCTGCCGGGCGATTTCCAGGCGGTCGTCCGGCGACAGCGGCTTCTCGGACAGCGTTTCGTAGATCGCGCGCCGATAGGGTTGCTCGTGATTCTCTTCGACGATACGAAACCGGCCAACACCTCGAAGGACGATGTTGAACCGTCCATCGTCCATCCTCGCCGCGTGCGTGATGACGCCGATGCAGCCGATCGGGTACACGGGCGGACAGCCGTCATAGTCTGCCTGCCATCCCGGGCGAAGCAGGACCATCCCAACGAGCCGATCACCCTCGAGGGCGTCGGCCACCATGGCGCGATACCGCGGCTCGAAGATGTGGAGCGGGAGAAAGACGTTCGGAAACAGAACCGCGTTGGGAAGAGGGAAGAGAGGCAGGAGGTCCACGGTGAATCAAGAAGAATCTGGGAATCTGGTGATTTGAAAATTTGGTAATTGGGGACTGCACCTCGATCACTGACCGCGTGACGCCTGAGAACCGGACAAGGACCCGAAGGACCTACAGCACCCGCCGGAGGACCTGAAGGCCCCGAAGGACCTGAAGGACCTCAAGAATCAATGAATAGTCTTCGTCTTCCGATCCATGTAGTCCATGAGCACGTACTGTCCCAGCGTGTAGGGCGTCGTGAAGTACGCCTTGCCCTTGCAGATCGATGCGACCCGGCGCACGAAGCTCACGAGGTCGTGATCGCGGGCGAGCATGAACGTATTGATCATGATGCCGCTCTTGCGGCAGGCGGCGACTTCGGCGCAGGTTTCGGCGACGATGAACGGGTCGAGGCCGAACGCGTTCCTGTAGATTCGCCCGTCAGGCTGCGTGAGGGCGGACGGTTTCCCGTCCGTGATCATGATGATCTGCCGCATGTCCTTGCGCTCGCGTTCGAGGACCCGCCGCGCAAGGCGCAGCCCTTCGCGCGTGTTCGTGTAGTAGGGACCGACGCGCACGCGACCGAGCTCCGCCAGCGGAATCTCCTCGGCCGAATCGTGGAAGAGCACGACCCTCAGGGCGTCTCCGGGATACTGCGTGCGAATGAGTTGCGCGAGAGCGAGCGCCACGCGCTTGGCCGGCGTGAAGCGATCTTCGCCGTACAGGATCATGCTGTGGCTGCAGTCGAGCATCAGCACCGTGGCGCACGAGCTCTGGTACTCGCCCTGCGCCACCATCAGATCCTCGTAGCTCACGGCAATTCGCGAGGACCGCGGTCCCGCGGCGCGCAGCCCTTCGCGCGCTTCGCGGCGCACGGCGTTCAG
>JBFWPD010000150.1:0-8425 GCA_050250175.1 Vicinamibacterales bacterium | reverse complement strand
ACGGTCGTTCCGGAACCCGAAGCTGCCGTTCAAAGCTGATCTTGCGGCCGTTTCGTTCGTGAGGATCCGCGCACGAGGCCTGCTCAGCCACCGGCCACCGCCGACTGCTTGAGCGATTCTGTCGCGAGAACATCCTCCGGCCGTTGCCGGTGGTACAGCTGCGTGTAGACGCCGTTCAGGGCAAGCAGCGCGTCGTGGGTTCCGCGCTCCACGATACGGCCCCCATCGAGAACCAGGATGAGGTCGGCGTTGCGGATGGTCGCGAGGCGGTGCGAGATCACGAACGTCGTCTTTCCGGCGAGCAGACGGTCCAGGCCTTCGAAAACCAACCGCTCCGATGCCGTGTCGAGACCTGAGCTCGGTTCGTCGAGAATCAGGATCGCGGCATCACGCACCATCGCGCGCGCGATGCCGAGCCGCTGGCGCTGCCCGCCGGACAGCGTGAGCCCGCCCTGCCCGACGATCGTGTCATAGCCGTCCGGCAGCGCCTCGATGAACTCGTGCGCCTGCGCGAGCTGCGCCGCGGCGATGATCGCCTCCCGCGTGGCGTCCGGCTGGCCGTACGCGATGTTCTGCCAGACGGGCGCGTAGAACAGCTGCGTATCCTGCAGAACGAATCCGATCTGCCGGCGCAGCGACCTGATCCTGAGCTCCCGCACGTCGCTGCCGTCGATGGTCACCGCGCCGGCGTTCGGATCGTAGAAGCGCGGAATCAGGCTGACGAGCGTGGACTTGCCGCTGCCGCTCGGCCCGACGAGACCCACGAGCTGACCGGGCTCGACGACGAAGGAGACATCCGACAGGACGGGACGCGCCGGGTCATAGCCGAACGTCACGCCTCGGAACTCGACACGCCCCTCGACGCGCGTCAACGCGCGGGCGTGCGGCGCGCGTGGCAGCAGCTCGTCGGCGTCGAGCACTGTTTTGATCCGCTCCAGCCCGACGGCGGTCTGCGCGATGTTCGTGCTCGCGCGTGCGAGGTCCTGAATCGGCCGGAAGAGCTTTCCAAGGTACGTCAGGAACACCACCAGTGCACCTGCGGTCATCGCGTCGTCGAGCACCAGCCGCGCTCCGAACCAGAGCACGGCTGCCGTGCCGAGCGCAACCAGCCCCGTGGCCACCGGCCCGAGCATCGCGCGGACCCGCCGCGCGTAGAGCGCCGCCTCGACGCTTTCGAGGCTCTTCGCATCGAGACGCTGCCGCTCGAACGCGCCCTGCGCGAACGCCTTCACCAGCCGGATGGATCCGAGACCCTCCTGCACGATCGAGACGATTTCGCTTTGCCGAAGGCGGACGTCCCGCGTCGCTCCCTTGATGCGGGCACGGAGCCGGATGGTGAAGATCAGGAGCGGCGGCGTCACCGCCAGGGCCACGAGCGTGAAGCGCCAGTTCAGCGAGAACATGATGGCGAGCATGCCCACGACCGTGAGCCCGTCGATCAGCAGGTCGAGCAGCGACGTCGACGCGAACGTCTGCACGGTGTTGATGTCGTCCGTGATCGTGCTGATGAGCGGCCCCACCTGCTGCTTGTCGTAGTACGACATCGAGAGACGGTGCAGATGCGCGTAGACGGCATGACGCAGGTCGTGGGCGATCCACTGCCCGATGCTGACGGTGAAGTACGCGTTCAGATAGGCGCTGGATGCCTGAAGGAGGGCAATCGCTACCGTCAGCGCCACCGCGACGTTCAGGCGGGCCAGCCGGTCCGCGGCGTCGCCTGCGAGCCAGGCGAGGGGGGCAGGCATCGGCTGCGCGTCGAAGACCGAATCGAGCACGATCTTGAGCGGCCAGGGAGACGCCAGCGACATCGCGGTCTCGATGAGCATCGCCGCGACGACAATCAGGAGGCGCTTCCAATAGGGCCGGACGAGTTGCAGCGCGAACGAGATCATGGCCAGGCCAGCCCGGTCGCGTGCCGCGCGTGGAGCGTCATGCGTCCAGTATGCCGGAGGGTCTCGGCGGAGGGCCGCTGAACTCGGTCTCCGCCTGTGGGGAGGCCGTGAAATACGGTGCCGTGCCCCGATTCACGAGCCGTCGCGAGCGGAAGTGCAGGATTCGGACGCTGGACGTTGCGCCTTGTTGCCCTTGGCGGCTCAGCGGGACTTGGTGCGCCGTTGCTTCCTGATCACGCGTCCGCATCTGGCTGTCGAGCGCTCGTCGCTACATCAGCAATGCTCTGGGCGGAGGCGACTCGCAGTCACCCGCAGCACGCTGGCGATGCCTGGTTCGATTGAAAGCGTGGGTTGCGATCTTCGGTCGTTCAGAATCAACGACTTGGAGTTGGTGAGCCAGATTTTCGCGAGTTGGAACCAGCTCGGCGTTTGGTTACGCGAAGTCGACGGGCTCAGGCGCATCGCTTGAACTGCCGAATCGGTCGCGTTGCCTGCTCTTCGTCGTTGCCTTCAGCCTGAATCAGGCGTAAGCTCTGGTCAGCACCGCTCTTCTCAAGCGCGCTCGGCTCGCTCCGAGCGAAGACTGGGCCCCGCTTTTCCCTTTCCTGCCCCCCAGTCAGGCTCTCCTTCTGGCACCCGGTGCCTTTCAGCGACCACCTCAGACGTTGTCTGAAGCGGGCGCTTTGCCGAAGGCTTGACGGAGGACTGATGTCATGTTACATAAGGCACATTACATAGGTGGTGCCGAATGCCGCAAGGAAGCAGTGGTCGAATCGTCCTCGAGGTCGATCCCGAAACCAAACGAGAGCTGTACTCATCTCTCGCCCGCGAGGGACTCACTCTCAAGGCTTGGTTCCTCGAAGCTGCTCGGGTTTACATCGAGCGAAGAAGCCAGCCGCAGCTCAACTTCGTCACAGATGTCCGGCAAGCCGGTGCGCCGCATGAATAGTGCTCTGCCCGCCGAACCGGCGACCGAGCTGGCCGACAGGATCGCCCAAGTTGACTGGCACTTCACGGATGCCAAGACACAGGGAGGGGTGCACTCGATCCATCCATACCCCGCGAAGTTCATCCCTCAGTTGCCGCGCCAGCTGCTCTCTTTGCTTAGACCGCGGAGTGAGGCGGTCATCTTTGATCCCTTCTGCGGATCCGGTACGACTCTGGTCGAAGCGCAATCTGCCGGCTTCCCCTCTGTGGGTGTGGACCTCAATCCGATCGCGACGCTGATTGCGCGGGCGAAGACGAAAGGGGGCGCGCCTGCGGTTCACCCCGCTGCAAGATCCCTCAGCTCAGAAGCAAAGGGGGCGAAAGTTGCGGTTCCGGACATTCCGAGGATCGATCACTGGTTTTCGAAGGACGTGCAGAGGGCACTGGCGGCAATTGTTGCAGCGATTGCCCGAGTCGATGATCCGGCCGTCCAGGACGACCTACGAGTAGTTCTCTCCAGCATCATCGTTCGAGTGTCTTTTCAAGACGGAGACACCCGCTACGCTGCCGTTCAGAAGAACGTGGACGGAGCCTTGGTGTTCGACTTATTCGAGCGGGCCGCACTCGAGCTAGATCGAGCGCGGGAGTCGCATTTTGGCTTGTTTAGAAGTCAAGATGCTCCAGCGAGAGTGCTGACTGGCGACATCCTGACGATGTCGCCAGACGCGATCGGGCCGGTGGACCTCGTGATCACATCGCCGCCGTATCCGAACGCCTACGAGTACTGGCTCTATCACAAGTATCGAATGTATTGGCTGGGCTTGGACCCGATTGCGGTACGCAAAGCTGAGATTGGCGCACGGCCGCACTTCTTCAAGAAGAACGCTCACACCGCAGAGGATTTCCAACGGCAGATGGCAGCCGTGTTTCGGCTCCTCGGTGAAGTCCTCGCAGTGGGGGGGTATGCGTGCTTTGTAGTGGGTGATTCTCGAATCCACGGTCAGATCGTTGACAACGTCGCTCTGCTCAAGCGAGCAGCCTCAGCGGAAGGCTTCCGCTTGGAAGCGGTCACAGAACGAGGCGTGCCAAGTACGCGGAAGGCGTTCAATCCGGCGAATTCACGAGCTACGTCCGAATTCATCACGGTGTTTGCGCGATGAATCATCTAGTCTTGGACTGGCCTACCTACCGCTCGATGCCGTACGAGCGGCGGCTCGCAATACGTGAACTCGAAACGCTGTTGGGAGCCAAACCGGACATCGAATCTGATCAGGTTCGAATCGCGGACTCTGCACTGAATGAGAGGCTGCTCAATCGCCTCACGTACTTCCATTTGGTGCGGTTCAACGGCTCCGGACGGTTGGTGCCGATTCAGGCAAAGCTGGAGGCGAGCGCATCGGCCACCTCCGCAAACTTGTTTAGCGAGCTCTCGGACGGCGTTGTACTTCGACGACAGAGTACTCGGTACTCGGCACACGGACTCCACGAGTACAAGGGCAAGTTCAATCCCCAGATCGTAAGGGCCGTAGTCAATTTGCTTGGGGTCGGAATGAAAGGAGACAAACCCCGAGTCCTGGACCCGTTCTGCGGAAGCGGTACTTCCCTGGTGGAATCGGCTCACATGGGTTGGGATGCCTTGGGTGTGGATGCGAACCCCTTGGCCGTGCTGATCTCGAAGGCGAAGCTGGACTGCCTTAGGGTTCCTGTCGGAGTCTTGCAGTCGACGGCGCGGGCGCATGCCGATCGCCTTCTCCAGCGAATCCGCCGATACGACTGCAGAAACGAGTTCAGCGCGGGCGAATTAAAGCTCCTCGCGAAGGCCGCACCGATTTCGCTACCAAACGAGCAGTATCTTGAGAAGTGGTTCTCGGCATCTGTCTTGGCCCAGCTGAAGCTCGTGTGGTTCGAGATTTTATCGATCGAGAATCGCGCGATCCGTCGGATCGCTTCAGTCATCCTGAGCGACGTCTTACGGGACGTGTCGCTACAGGATCCCGGAGACCTCCGAATTCGTCGACGGACCGATGCAAAAGCAAACTATCCAGCAGTCGAGACGTTTGCGGAACTGTTTCCTCAACGACTGGAAGCGGTCGTAAGAGCACGTGACGTGCTTGGGAAGGTTGGCGGTAGCCAGAGTGCTGTTCTGGGCGACTCACGCATCGAGATTCCACGCCCCGAGAGAGGGCGTGCAGGCGGATTCGACGTCGCGGTTACCAGTCCTCCGTACGCGACAGCGTTGCCGTATATCGATACGCAGCGGTTGAGTTTGGCTTTCCTTGGGCTGTTGACCCCTTCTCAACTGAGGGATGCGGAAGCTCGACTAATTGGAAACCGTGAGATATCTGCCAAGGAGCGCGATGTCGAGGATCGCCGGCTGCTTGAGACCGCGCGCACACTTCCGAAGGACGTCGCCACGCTCCTTCTAACGGTGAGAGACTTGGCGGCAGGCGAGGGGAACGGTTTTCGGCGGAAAAACGTTCCAGCACTTTTGCTCCGATACTTCGACGACATGCGCCGCGTGTTCCAGAGCGTTCGCCCCCACGTCACGCCAGGAGGAGCCTTTGCCATGGTGGTTGGCCCCAACAGAACTACGCTGAGCGGCGAGCTGGTCAACATCGACACGCCTAGTCTGCTCGCCAGCGTTGCGGCCGAAGTGGGCTGGGAAGTTGATGAACTCGTCGCTTTGGACGCCTACCAGCGCTTCTCCATTCATCAGGAGAATTCGATTAAGGAAGAAATGCTGGTGGTTTTGAGGGCGAAGGTCGAATAAGGGCCTTGTAGGGTTGGGTGGTCAGAACAAGCCGAACTGTTTCACCCCGGCCCGGCCGCGAGCTTGAACCGATCGATTGCATCGGGTCAGCAGCGGAGCGTGTTCTGGATCGGCAGCCCTAACGATCCACACCTCGTAGGCGGGATCTGAGCCGTCGGGCAGCCGCTCGACCAATAGGATGTCGCCTCCAGCACCCGTCTGGTCGATGGTGTCGTGACCGACGTTGATGCGCCAGTCGGCGTGGCCGGCGTCCGTTCCAGGGGGGCGTTGCCAGATCCGGTACCGCGCCGGGCGCGCTCCGCCCGTCCTCTCATTCAGCAGCACCTCAAAATACGCGTCCGGATACTGCCGCCCCTGCATCTGCACCGCTGGAAAGAACGCTACGCACTCCTCGGGCAAGCTCACCTCGGGTGTGCCGGGCACCCCTCGTCTATGTGACACGTCGAAGTCGGACAGCGTCATCGCAAAGAACCGCGACTGGATGGCCGGTGCGATTGGTGCGGCCGCTGCGGGAGCCGCGGCCGGACGCGGTCGCCGCACAGTACCAAGATCGGGATGCGGAGGGGGAGCGGCAGGCACTTGGATGCGTTGAGCGGCGCCACGCTGCCGGGGCGTGCCGCGGCCCACGCCGATCCGTTGTGGTACGGGCGTGACTGTCTCGTCGATCAGGCTGCCCGCGGTCACCAGTCGCTGAAGATCGCCCAGTTCCAGGCGGCTGGAGTGTCCCTGCATGCCGCGAAGATTGCGGAGAACTTGGCTCAGCTCTGCGATCGCAGCGGCATCGTCCGGTGTGCCGCCCCCGATGCTGATGCTGTTCGCTTCGAAGTTTCGATACAACCCGTCTGCCGTGAGGTTCGAGCTGCCAACGGAGATCCAGGTGTGGCCGGGGCTTCGGAGGATGTACGCCTTCGGGTGGAAGAGGACGCTGCCACCGGTCTCAAAACCGAAGACCGATACGCCGGCCTGGATGAGTTGCTCAACCGCTTGGGCGGAGGTAATCCCGTTTGAAAGCCCGACGTGCGCCGTAGCGGTTGCTCCGCGCGCCCTCAGGGCCCTGACGGCGCCGTAGATTCGGCTTGTCCCGCTACTGGTGGCAAAGGCGACGGCCATCTCCAGTTCGTTGTAGACAGGCGAACCAATCTCCGTCGTCAGCGCATGGCCGAGCGTGACCAGTTCTCCATTGGGCCCAAAGGGCTGAAGTAAGTATCGGGTTCGCAAGTTGGGGCACCGCTGAGCGGACGCGCCGATCCTAGCACTGCAGCACCGTCCCCACGAATCTGAGTTGTAAGACCGGCCGCCGCGAGCTATAAGGGATCCGAGCAGAGCCAGCTTGAGCGCCGTTGCATTACGGCGCTCGGGACACTGAAGTCGGATAGCCGCAACGGCACCGAACCAGTCCCCGCGAGGTACTACGCCCTGAACTCCGCGCGGCACAATGCCCCGGACGCTCAGCGCATTCCTGAATCGCCCCGCGCGGCAACCGCCCTGGCGCCTTCACGACACCCAACGCAACGCCATGTCGGGAGGACAGCTATGTTCGATCCGCGAGATGACGCGCGCGACCGTGACGGGCGGGAGGACGGCCGCGCCCGTGTGTACGACGAACGGGACCGCGACGACGACCCGCGCGAAGGTCTGATGCGGGACCTCGACCTGCCGCGCGGCGAGGAGCGCGAGCTGGTCATGCATCGTGACCGTGTCTACGAACTGGAGGGCGACGATAGCCGCACGCTGGCCGCCGTCGGCGCCTTTCGGGTCGTGCCCGAGCGCGACCTGGACATCGACCAGGCCACACTTGAACACTTGCACGACGAGGGCCTCGTCGAGACGGTGAACCTGGGCGACGACGAGCGCGGCCTGACGTTGACGCGGGAGGGCCGCGACCTGCTCGACTCGCACTCAATAGATCGCGACGACTCCTCACAGGCGTTCTACGCGGGCGTGAGCCGTGAACGCGAACTGGACCACGACTCGAACCTCTATGCGACATACCGACAGGAGGAGGTCCGGCTCCGTGACGAGCACGCCGGGCTTGAGATTCGACGCGTCGTCGTCGAGCAGGATCTCAAGCGCGAGTACCAGGAGTTCCTCCAAGAACACAACCGCGGACGCGCCGACAGCGATGGCCGCCCCGACCGCGACGAGCACGAGATTCGCGAGTGGGCGCGCGAACACGACCTGCCGTACTTCGATGGCCAGGTCCACTTCCCGGACTACCGCATTGAGTACGAGGTCGACGGGCGCGAACACCACCAGGACGTCGAGCTGTTCACGGAGCACTACCGCGGCTCCCACGCCGCCAGCCACTCGCAGACAGGCTTCCGTATCTACTTCATCGGGTCGCGCGGGGGGCGCGGGCGGTCAGGGCCGCATCCGCGCGGGATGGAGGAGTTCCTGTGACGCACGAATACCCGGCCACCGAGATCTACGACAGCGTCACCGAGGCCCGCGTCAACGCCCTGAGCGGCTTCGGCTTCACCGAACGCCAGCGGGAGTTCCTCGTGACCGTGATGGTCCACTCCGGCTGTTTCCTGGAGCGGCAGTACTGCGTCTTCACCGGCACGGTCCGCGGGCAGAATAGCCGTGAGTTCATGGCCCGTCTCGTGACGCGCGGCTTCGCCCGTCCCATCGAACCGGGACCGGTCCGCCGAGGACGGCTGTACCACGTCCACCACAAGCCGCTCTACGAAGCGATCGGCCAGGCGGACAACCGGAATCGGCGGTCGCGGACGATCGGCCGCATGGTCGAGCGGGTGATGATTCTCGATGCGGTGCTCGGCGACCGCCGTCGCTGGTGGCTGAGCCCGGCCGACGACAAGTGGCGGTTCTTCTGCTT
>JBFWPD010000149.1:0-8457 GCA_050250175.1 Vicinamibacterales bacterium | reverse complement strand
AGGCCTTTCCAGCACCACGGTAGACTGCGCACTCTCTGCGTCGGCCACCGGCCCTGAAGAGGGGACGATGTACAATGCCGCGCACGGCACGTCTCGGCATCTCACTCTTCTCGAAGGGTCTACATGGGCAGCGTCAACAAAGTGATTCTGGTCGGCAATCTGGGTCGCGACGCGGAGCTTCGCTACACGCCAGGCGGCGCGGCGGTCGCCAAGTTCAGCATCGCGACGACCGAGAAGTGGAACGACAAGTCGGGCAGCACCCAGGAGCGGACCGAATGGCACAACATCGACCTGTGGGGTAAGCAGGCCGAAACGCTGTCCGAGTACCTGCGGAAGGGCAAGCAGGTCTATATCGAAGGACGTCTCCAGACCGACGAGTACACCGACAAGGAAGGCATCAAGCGCAAGACCACGCGCGTGCGCTGCGATCGCGTCGTGCTGCTCGGCAGCGGCGGCGGCGGACGAGGCGCGGAACGCTCCGGCGATCGTGGCGGCGAGCACTCGGCTCCCGTCGAACCGACCGAACCGCTGACCGACGACGACATCCCCTTCTGACTATTGAAGATTGTAGATTTCAGATTGAAGATTGGTCGCGCGAGGCTCTGCCTTCCTAAGGCTTGCGCGCGGCCATGAGACGCTCGAAGGCGTCGAACCAACGCGCCTTCAGCTCGTCTGACCACCCCGGATCGAACTCCGGAAACTTCGCGACCAGCTGTTCCCAGTCACCGCCTCCCAGGTTCGCCGATTCATCGCCGGTCTCAGCGCGACGGACGCCTGCATCTCCAACACCTCTGCTCTTCCGCGGCACTGCCGGTGAATGGCGGCTGCCCGTCTGCGTCAGCGCGCCGCGCCTGAGCAGGTGCGGTGACAGCTCGACATCCGCGTCCTTCGCAAGCGACAGCATGAAGGCGACGGCCTTCCGCACCGTGTCGCCATTTGCTCCAGCGGCCGTGAACGCGGCTTCCAGCTTGGCCGGCGTCGTGGTCTCGAGATCCACGTACTGATCGAGGAAGCCGTAGGTCGACTCGAAGACCCGCTTCAGCAATTGCTTCCGGCGTGCCCCCTCTGACGCCGCGAGGTCGCGCAGCAGATCCTGTGGCACGTTCGCCTGGTCGATGAGCTTCATCGACTTGAGCGACGCCTTCAGCCAGCCCTGAATTCCTCCCGACATCGACCGCAGCACGCTCTTGTCGACGTGCGACGGGACACCGTGCCGCATGCTCTCGAGAAAGGCCAGGAATGTGCGATAGGGCACGTACGGCGGAATCCCGACTGGCGATCGCTTCGACGTCACGCGACGCTCCGCACCGCGGCGGCCCTCGCCGAATACCAGAGGAATACCCGATTCATACCGGCACTATCTCGACTGAGGACACTTTGATACCACAAAAAGAATTTTTATACCACATACCCGGGAAACCTGTGGGAATCCTGCGAATCGACGGTAAACGAGCGGTCCGGCCGCCGGGAAATATAAGGACGGGGGGCAAGTGTCGAGACGGGAGCCGGCGCGCGGGGCCTCCGGGCGGTCGGTTAGCGCGAGTGCAGCAGGACAGTAGAGATCGACAGGATCGATCGCGCGGGCACCCCAGCTCCAACCTCGTGCGGCTGCTCAGGCTGGGGGGGCCGCGGTGCGATGAGAGGCCAGGCCAGCGCCGCGTGCCCGGACACGCCCGAAGCCGGGAGCCGGAAGCCGGAAGCCTCAGGCCGCGGGGTTACTCTTTCAGCGGCCTGTTATCGCTTGTCTTCCCTGCCGTACCGGTCTTCGAGCCGGACGACGTCGTGCAGTTCGGGCGTCGAGACTTCGAAGATATCGCTGTCCTCGATCGCCGTCATCCGGTGGACCGTCTTGGGAGTGATGTGGACCCGCTCGCCTGGACGCATCTCGCGCTTGACGAGCGTTTCGCCTTGCTGGATCTCGAAGAGCAGGCGGCCCGAGTGCAGGTAGATCGTCTCGTCCTTGAGGTTGTGATACTGCAGGCTCAACGCATGTCCCGCGTTGACGTGAATCAGCTTGCCCACATAGCGCTCGGTCTTCGCCCAGTGCAGCTCGAATCCCCAGGGCTTCTCGACTCTCGTGATCTCTTCGGCCACGGCTACTCCCCTGCCATGCTGGGCCGGCCCAGCACCGCCATCAACGCCTGATCGATCTCCTGAACGGTGGACAGACGCAGCACCCGCCGGCCGAGTCGCCGCAGATCGTCCCACTGCATTTCCGACAGCACCTGGGTGGCAGTGCCGATGGCCCCGGGCGTCATGCTGAACTCCCGCAGGCCGAGTCCGACGAGCAACGGCAGGATGGCCGGATCGGAGGCCATCTCACCACACAGCGACACCGGAATCCGGCGCCGGTCGGCCGCCCGACGCACACTGGCGATGACCCGGAGAATCGCCGGATGGAGTGGCTCGTAGTATGTCGACACCCGATCGTCGGCCCGATCGACCGCCAGGCAGTACTGGATGAGGTCGTTCGTGCCGATGGTGAAGAAATCCACTTCACGGGCGAGAAGGTCCGCAACATAGGCGGCCGCCGGGATCTCGATCATGATGCCCACGGGCACCTGCGGAACGGGCTCACCCTGGCGCCCCAGGTCGTCGGCTGTCTCGGTCAGAAGCCGCCGGGCCGCGCGCACCTGCTCGACGCCCGATACGAACGGAAACATGATGCGCAACGAGCCGTGCCTGGCCGCACGCAGGAGTGCGCGCAACTGGGTGCGCAGCACCTCGGGGCGGGTCAGGCCAAGGCGAAGCCCTCGCAAGCCGTCGCGTCCGACACGCTCGTCACCGGGCGCAGCTGCCTCGTCCCTGCTCCGCCCCGTCAGGCTGCGCGCGAGCTGTTCCTCGTCGACGTCAAACGTCCTGATCGTGACCGGCTTCGGGGACATCTCCTCGAGCATGCCCCGGTAGATCGCGTACTGGGCGTCCTCAGTGGCGGGATCCACGCCGTCGGCGAGCAGAAACTCCGAACGATAGAGGCCGATGCCCTCAGCGCCGGCGTAGCGTGCCGCCGGAAGATCTCCGGGAAATTCGACATTGGCTTCGACTCGAATCCGGACGCCGTCAGCCGTGGCCACGGGAGACCGGAGTGCCGGCCGCGCCGCTTCCGCGACGCTCGCCTCCTGCGCACTCCGCAATGCACGCCGCAGCACCTCATCGTCAGGCTCGACGATGAGCTCCCCCGACGCGGCGTCGATCACGACCGTCTGCCCCGGCTTGACGATAGTGCTGGCGTCGTGGAGACCCACGACCGCGGGGACATCGAGCGAGCGCGCAAGAATCGCCGTGTGATACGTCCGGCTCCCGGCGTCGGTCGCAAAGCCCCCGACGCGGCTCCAGTCGACCTGTGCGGCGAGAGAAGGGGTCAGTTCGTCGGCGATGAGCACGGACGACTCGTCGAGCTCCCTGAGCAGGTCGCCTGCCGTCGCACCTTCCCGGCGAAGGTTCAGCCGCAACCGGCCGACGAGGTCCGCGACATCTCCCTTACGCTCGCGCAGGTACGGGTCGGCGATCTCGTCGAAGACAGCACTGACCTCGTCGAAGACCTGCTGCAGCGCCCATTCGGCGTTGACTTGCTGCGCGCGCACGAAGTCGGCCGCGCGGGGGACGATCATCGGATCGTCGAGCATGAGGATCTGTGCGTCGAACAACCCCGCCAGATCCCGGCCTCTCATCCTCTCCACCCGAGCCCGGATGTTCTGAAGTTGCTGCCGCGTGAGCTCCCGGCTGCGCTCGAGACGCGCGGCTTCTGTTTCAACCTTGCCCGGCGCGAGGAAGTAGCGGAGCGCGCGCGCGCGCTGATTGAGAATGACGGCGCGGCCGACGGCAACGCCGGACGAGACACCGATGCCGGTCAGACGCCGCATGTGCCCTCGCCAAATCCCGACGCCACGAGCGCCGTCAAGGCCTCGATGGCGTCCGTCTCATCAGTCCCTTCGACGGTGATCGTCACCGTCGTCCCCCTGGCTGCCGCCAGAAGCAGGATGCCCATGATGCTCTTGCCATCCATCTCACGGCCCTGACGGGCGACGCGAACACGCGAGCTGTACTTGGACGCGAGGTGCACGAATCGCGCGGCCGCCCGCGCGTGCATCCCCAGCTGGTTGACGATGGTGACAGAGCGCGTGATCACAACGTGCTCAACTCGCGGGCTTGTCTCCGCGCAACAGGTCTGACGCGACGCGGATCGCCGTGCGGCCGTGCTCCGCCATGTCCCGCGCGGCGGCGAGCAGATCCCGGGGGCTCTGCAGGGAGGCCAGCTTGAGCAACATCGCCAGGTTCACGCCCGTGATGACTTCGACTCGATCGGCTTCGAGGAACGTCAGCCCCAGGTTCGACGGCGTGCCGCCGAACATGTCGGTGAGCAGCAGCACGCCTTCCTCGCCGCGCACCCGCTCGATAGCCTGCGCGATGTCTTCACGTGCATCGTTGACCTCGTCGTGCCAGCCAATCGACACCGCGGCAAACGTCGGCAGGTCGCCGACGATCATCTCGGCCGCATTCACCAGCTCGGTGGCGAGCTGCCCGTGCGTGACCACAACGACGCCAATCACGACCCACTATCGTACGACAGAACACCGCGATCCGGGCCCTCAGGCGCGCTCGACGTCGCGATGTCTCACACGCAGGCGGACCCCTTCGACCGCCGCCAGATTCTTCTTCAACCGCTCCGCAATCATCACGGACCTGTGACGTCCGCCGGTGCACCCGATCGCGACCGTCAGATAGCTCTTGCCTTCGGCCACGTACTGGGGCAAGGCATACCGGAGGTACTCCGACAGCCGGTCGATGAACTCACGCGTCGCCGCGTCCTTGTCCATGAACCTGATCACGGGACGATCGCGTCCTGTCCGGTCGCGGAGCGCCGGGACGAAGTGCGGATTCGGAAGGCATCGAGCGTCGAAGACCAGGTCCGAATCAGATGGCAGCCCGTGCTTGTAGCCGAAGCTCAGAAGCGTCACGACGAGACTGCCAGGGACGCGATCGCGCATCAGCCCCATGAAGAAGCGCCTGAGCTCGTGCACCGTCAAATCGGATGTATCGACAATCTCGTCCGCGAGGTCGCGAATGCCCCGGAGCCGGCTGCGCTCCTCTCGAATTCCCTCGCCCGCCGATCGCCCGCGCGCGAGCGGATGCGGCCGCCGCGTCTCGCTGAAGCGCCGCTGGAGTGTCTCATCGGTCGCGTCCAGGAAAATCAGCACTGGATTCAGGCCGCGCATGCGGCGGAGCCGCGCAAAGACCTTCGGAAACGACCGCAGGAAGCTTCCTTCTCTGATGTCGACCACGATCGCGACCTTGTCGATGTCGTCGCGCTCAGCGAGCGTCGCAAGGGTCGGAATCAGCGTCGTGGGCAGGTTGTCAACGCAGAAGTACCCCAGGTCTTCGAGCGCGCGGATCGCCTGGGTCTTTCCGGAACCCGACAGACCGGTGAGGACGATGAAGGGCTGCGCGCGAGTGTGGACCTGCGATCGGCGCGCCGTCCGGCGCTTCGCGCTCATCGATCCTGCCCTGCCTCGATGTCGTCGTCCTCCTCGTCGACGGCTTCGCGGATCGCGCGGTCGAGGCGCTCGGCGAGCACACGTGCAGCGTGATGGCCCCGGGCGATGAGCAGCTGGTTGCGGGCAGCCACCTCGACCAGAATCGCGATGTTGCGGCCGGGAGCGACGGGCATCCGGATGAGGGGAACCGCCAGGCCGAGGATTTCGAAGGTCTCTTCATCGAGCCCGAGGCGTTCGTACTGTCGCGCCGGGTCCCACCGCTCGAGCTGCACGACGAGCTCGATGCGCTTGGACGAGCGGGTCGAGGCAATGCCGAACAGCTCCTTGACGTTGATCACGCCGAGGCCGCGCAGCTCCATGTGGTGACGCGTCAGCTCCGGGCAGGTGCCGATCAGGATCCGCTCTGCGCGGCGGCGCACTTCGACCGTGTCGTCGGCAACGAGGCGATGCCCGCGGACGATGAGATCGAGGGCGCACTCGCTCTTGCCGATACCGCTTTCACCAGTGAGCAGCACGCCGAGACCAAGCACGTCCAGGAGCACCGCATGCAGAATGATGCGTTCGGCGAGGCTGTCTTCGAGGATGGACCCGAGCTTCGCGATAGCGGTTGGCGTGACGACGCCGGTTCGCATCAACGGAAGCGCCGCCCGGTCCGCTTCAGCAACGAGCTCCCGTGGCGGCGTCAGACCGTTCGTCATCAACAGGCAGGGAAACGGCTGGCTGAAGGCCGCCCGTATAGTGCGGATTCTGTCCTCTTCGGACAGGCTCTCGAGATACCGGATCTCGCTCTCTCCAAAGATGAGCACCCGGCCAGGCTTCAGATACTGGTGAAACCCGGCGAGTGCGAGGCCCGTCTTCTGCACATACGGGCTGGTGATCGCGCGCGCACGTCCGGACGCACCGGCAAGCAGTTCGAGTGGCAGACCGGACGCTTCGGTCGGGCTCTCGAGGAGCGCACCGACGGTGAGGCCAGGAACCCTGGACATGCGGAGGGATTGTATTGCGTGTCAGACGTCGGTGGCGACGAGGGTCAGTTCGCCGGTCGCCCTGCGGAACAGCACGCTGATGGCGGCGGTCTCGACGTCGCGGAAGATCACGATGCCGTCGCCCTGCGCCTGAACCTCGCGCGCCGCTTCAACGGCGGTCATGGCCTTGAGCGGCTGGTTCGATGCGCGGACGATGCGAGGGGTCCTCAGCCTCTTCGGTCGAGGCGAGACAGACGCGCTGACGCCCTCAGGGACCGCCGTGCCGTCGATGCTGCCGCCAGGCGACGCGCTTCGCGGCACGCCTCGCTTCCGCTCCTGCCACTTCCCCTTCACCTTCTTGGCCTGCTGGGCGATCTTGTCGCACGCGCGCTTCAGCGCCGGTTCCCAGACGGTCGCCTCGCCGTCGCCGTGCAGAAACTTCTCGCCACGCGCGTGCAGTGTCACATCCGCCCGGCGGGCGCGCCGTTCACTGCTCAGCACGACCTGGGCGGAGAGCGCGCTGTCGTTCAGCAGGCGTTCGAGCCTGGCGAGTTTCGTGGTGACGAGCCGCCGCAGGACGGGCGTGATCTCGACGTGTCGGCCTGTGAGCTCGAGTCGCATTGGCTCAGTAGAGAACCTTGCGCTGATTCGAGGTCGGAATCTTCAGCTCTTCACGGTACTTCGCGATCGTCCGGCGCGCGAGCTCGAGGCCCTCGCGTTTCAGGATGTTGACGATCTTCGAATCGCTGAGCGGCTTCCGCGGATCCTCGTTCTCGATAATCTTCCGAATGCGCTGTTTGATGGTGACCGAGGAGACGCTCTCCCCGTACGCGCTGTTGATGCCGCTGTGGAAGAAGTACTTCATCTCGAACACGCCCTGCGGCGTGTGCATGTACTTGTTCGTCACGACGCGGCTGACCGTCGATTCGTGCATCCCGATGTCGTTTGCCACATCGCGAAGGACAAGCGGCCGGAGATGCTCGATCCCGTGGTCCAGGAACTCACGCTGGAACTTGATGACGCTGTTGGCGACCTTGTGGATGGTCTTTTGACGCTGCTCGACCGACTTGATCAGCCAGAGGGCCGATCGGAACTTGTCCTTCACATAGGCCCGGGTCTCGTCCGTGCTTCCGTCGGCGCCCTTGTCGAGCAACCGGCGATACACGGGACTGATCCGCATCTGCGGCAGGCCGTCCTCGTTCAGAACCGCGACATACTCGTCGTCGACTTTCATCACGTAGACGTCGGGGATCACGTATTGCGACTGTGAGGGGTTGTAGCGGCTGCCCGGCTTCGGATCGAGGTGCCGGATGATCTCGATGTGCTCCTTGAGATCCTCGATCGACATTCCCAGCTTGCGGGCGATCTCGGGGACCTGATGGTTCTGGAGCAGCTTGAGGTGTTCGGCGACGATCTTCTCGGCAGGCGTTCCCTCGAGACCAAGGTGGCGGATCTGGAGAAGAAGGCACTCCTGCAGGTCGCGTGACGCAACCCCCACCGGATCGAAGCTCTGAACCAGACGAAGCGCCCGCTCCACGTCGCCGATGGCCCAGGGGCCCATCGCCGCGAGCTCTTCGAACGACGCCACCAGGGAGCCGTCGTCGTCCAGGTTGCCGATGATGGCCGACCCGATCTCGCGCATCAGCGGGTCGTCGGTCTGCATCGACAGCTGCCACATCAGGTGGTCAGCCAGCGACGTGGACGTCGACAGCGTGTTCTCAATCGGGGGGAGCTCACGGACTTCCTGGGGCATCCGCGGACGGTAGCCGTCGTCCAGGTAATCGCCGAAGAAGTACTCGAAGTCCTGGTCGTCCCAGCTCTCGGTCTTGTCGGTTTTCGCCTCAGCTTCGATCTTCTCGGCCGCCTGCTGAGTCTCGGCAGGCTGGAGCTCCTCGGTCGGAACCTCTTCGAGCATGGGGTTCTCGACCATCTCCTGGTTGAGCAAATCAGACAGCTCGATCGTCGACATCGGCAGCAGCTTGATCGCCTGCTGCAGC
>JBFWPD010000148.1:0-8500 GCA_050250175.1 Vicinamibacterales bacterium | reverse complement strand
TGTACGTGACGGAGAAACGGAGCAGGCCCTTCTCGTCATCCCACGTCCGATCGCCGCCAATGAACTGCCACGACGCATCACTGTCGATGCTGTCAAGAATCGAGTCGAACCACGTCTGCGCGTTGGTGTCATACGCCTCGACTGCCTTCGCGGCGGACGACGTAACGGCCGTCCACGTTCCCTCGAGACGGACCAGCCGAAGCTCGTCAGGCTGGCGCGTGAGCGTGATGTTTGCTTCGCGGCGTCCGTTTCGGCTCGACTCGGCCGGCTCCTTCTGAGTGCGGATCACGACTCTGAGCAAGCACTCGAACGGTCCGTCGCCGGGAGATCCGGGCTTGATGACCTCGCACTCGGTGAGAAAGCCGGTGTTCGTTCCCGGCGTCCACTCAAGAATGTTCGTTCCGCCCTGTGCGAAAACGGCTGTCTGATTCCGCTTGGCCATTCCGAGCGCAGCCGCGAGATCGGACTGAAACTCCGCTTCGCTCGTGCCCTTCACGCGGAAGTCGGCGTTGAACTCGACCATGCCGTCGCGAGCATGGAAGTTGTAGCGGACCACTCTGTGCGGCCCGACTCCACCGTAGGTGAAGGTGAACTGTGCAGGAGCAGCCACTATTCGCTGGTCCCCCTCACCATTTCACGGCCAAGACGCGACTTCATCGCGTCGAAGTTGAGGGAATGGGCGTCGTTCATCAGGGCGAGGAAGAGTCCGAAGCTGCCGCCTTTCGCGCTCCCCATCGCGTTGTCTGTGGCCTTCGTTGATGCGACCTGAGCCTCGAAGAGCCGTTCGCCCAGCTTCCGGATCTCATCGGTGAGGATCTTCACCTCACTGTCGGACGGCGCCCCGACGTTGAGCTGTGCCCGGCGAGAATACTCTGCGCCGAGTTGCTGCTTCATGAACTGGTTGAGGAACTCTTCCTTCTTCTCTCCACCCTGAAACAGGCCCTCTGCCATCCCGCCGAGAGATGCGCCGATACCGGCACCAGCAGCGATGCCGGCCGGACCGCCAAACGATCCAAGCAGGCCACCGACTGTCGCTCCGCCAATCTGGAGCGCCGACCCTCGCACGGCGCGGTCCTTCTGGAACTGCGTCTGCGTAGGGTCCATCATCGTCGGGATTCGCGCCGCGATCGAATCCATAGTCCGCTGGATCATCTGGCCAGCAAACGTTCCGAGTGCCACGGAGGCGCTGCCGGAGCCGCTGCCCGAACCGCCTTCGCCGCCGACCGCCGAACGAACACTCGAATCGCCGCTCTTCTTCGCTTCTCGAATGAACGACTTCAGGCGCTGCATCGCCTCGCGGTCATCGAATCGAACCCGGATATTGATGTCGTCACTCATGCGTCACTCGTCATCAGCAAGGATCAGATGTTCGACCACGACCTCGAGAACCTTGTAGGACAACCCTCCGTTGCTGCTCTTGATCGGGGTCGGGGCAGAGTCGGCCGTCAGGTACATGGCGTCCCCGCTGACCGGATCTTTGATGTAGAAAAATGCGTTGAGCACCTTCTTGAAAACTGCATAGAGCCCCTCGCCGGCGTCGAGTGCATCGGCCTCGCCGAACTGATCTCGAGGCGACGACGCGATCACGACAATGCCGATCCGCGTCCGCTGAGCTTCGATCATCGCCGCCGGATGCGGGTATCGGCTCCCGCCGTCAAACACGACTGCGGCCGGAACGTTGGTGGCCATTTCTTCGATCATGGTGTCCGTCGGACGAACGCCGGGCGCGGTGATGTGCTTGAACACGTCTCCGCTCAACGAGTCCTCTTCAGCCCACACAAGGCCGAGAAGGCGCGTTGCCACGTCGCGAAGAACGTCATCGACATGCACCGGGCGGCTCATGCTCCGATCGCCTCCCGCGCTGCGCGCATCACTCTGGCGAGTGTCCGGACACGGACGGCGGCCGCATTGCTGCCATCCAGAACTTCCGCAGCAGCACCGGGCTCAATCTTGTCGCTCACCTGCCCGAACACGAGCCCGACGGCATATGCAGCCAGAGCCGCATGCGAGGATCGGTCGGACTCGGCCAAGCGCTCAGATTCGACCTGTAGCAGGCCAATCTCGAACAGGCTGAGGGATTGGTAGATGTCGAGAGTGATCTGCCCCCGGCGGGTCTTTACGAAGCCCTGCACGCGGTTGCGGACAACCTCAATTACATCGCCGACATCCTCTTGACTGATCGGCATCAGCGACAGCACGTCGAGAGTGTCGGCGTCGAGGCGACGACCGTTCACCCGCAGCCCGTAACGGAAGCCGTCACGCCTGCGTTGAAACAACGATCGGGGCGCTGTCATCATCAGGCGGAAGAGCCACCCAAGCAGCTCCGTAGCTCGTGATGCCGCCCTTGCGAAACTCCCAATCACCAGTGCCCTCCTGACCCCACAACGGGACAGCCTTCGGCATCGACCAACTCGGCTGGCCTGACACCTCGTTCGTGAACTCAAGAACGCCCGCGCCTTCGTCACCCGCTCGTTTTCCGAGCTTCGCCAAATCGACGCTGATCGAATCGCCACTGACCCACCACGGGGCCATAGCCCCACGGGTCGCGCTGTCCCACTGAGCCAGCGAAGCGATGCAGAGAATCGGGCCGCCCTCGATGATGTAGTCGAGCGGCATCTTCACGAGGTCTTCCACGAGGATCGGCTCGAAGCTCAACAGCCAGCGAAGGTGGAAGCCCTCGACCTGATAGCCGATCGTTCCTCCGCCGGCGCCAGCTCCGGGGGTCCAAACGAGCGTGCCCCAATTGGGCTTCACAGTCGTGCCGTCACCCATGGCTTCGGCCTTCCTCGCCCATGAGCGACTCGATGTACACGTCCCAGATCAACTGCTTCCACGGCTCGGGGAGAACCATGTAAGGGCGAGCTGGGATGTTCGCCGCACCGTGCTGATGGACGGCTGCATACGGGAGTGGGCCGGGGCCGACGGTGTACCCGTCGTCCTCGAGTACGAAATCGATCGAATCCACCAGCTGACCCGTGTCCTGCAAGATCGACCGCTCGCCGGTCTTCTTGTCTGGCCAGACTCCGGGAGTCCCGGTTTCGGGATCGACGCCAGACCGGTTGAACGCCTCCTGAAGCATGGTGACGTGCTCAAGCGCGGCACGCTTTGCCGCACGCGCCTTCGCAGTACGGTTCAGCAGCCGGCCGAGCCTTCGCTCCAGCTCATTGGTGTCCAGCTCGAGAGCCACGTCAGAAATCCCCTCGCGTGCTGCGGTGAGAGAAGTCGGTCCGATCGAGTGCGTCGAGATCTTCGCGCGATAGCTCGCGGCGATCGCCGTCTTCACCCTTCGCGACGCCTGTGGTGCTGACCACGGCACCCATCCGGGGCGGGTACTGCTTCTCCATGTCGTCCCACGCCTTCTGCATCGCCTCGGAGCGCCGATGCCGCGGGACAAGGAACACGACGCACCAGAAACGAGCCTCGTCGTGATCTTCGGTGAAGCTGTACCCGCGACGGCCAGCCCACGAGACGAAGCTGTTCATCGCTTCCTCGAGGGCGTCAGAGTTAATCTCTGTCGGTCGCGAGCCCGTCTTGCGCGGGTTGCTCCAGTCGATCAGGTCGGGCTCCCCCCACTTGTTCTTGATCGCTGTCGTCGTCGCGCTGCTGAGTGCCATGCCCCTTCTCCTTGCGCGCCGCCATCGCGTCTCTGCCGGCGGCTCGCATGCCCGCCATGAGGCGCTCCGTTTCGTAGTAGTTGTCGGGCGTGACGGTGGAGATCACGCGTTCGACCAGATGCGCGAACAGCTCTTCGCTGACCGCGATGTGCCCCTGCTGACCCATCAGTCCTCCCATCCGCTTGAAGCCGTGCCGTTGTGCGGGAACTCGACATCGTTCCCGAACACACGGTGCAACATGTCCTTGTTGGTGCCGGTTCCCGCGATCTCGGTGTCTTGCGTGAACTCGTCGTCGATCGTGAAGTCAGTCTCGCCGGCGATCGTCGCGAACCACCGACCGCCGATTCGCGTCATGGGAACCACGTTCACCTCGCCAGCGACGAGGCCCCACGTTGCGCCGCCAGTGACCTCCAGCTCGATACGGAGCGGCGTTCCCGCCCACTGCCGCGGCCAGAGAACCTGCGTGTTCTCGAAAAAGTTGCTGGCATGCTGCGAGCTGACCGTCACGTCGTTGCGTGTCGCGCCTCCGACCTTCACGCCGAACGTGCCATCAGCACCAGTGCCGTTGCGACTCGCCTTGACGTTGATCAGAACCGGCCGGTCGGTCGGCAAGTCCGTGATGTCCGCGTAGACGACCTCATCGGCGTCGAATTTGATCGAGCTTCCGTCGCGGAAGACCTTGGTGGTCTCCTGCGCGATGTTGGACGCCGTCCCCTCCACCGTCCAGCCGGGGATCTTGTCCACCCCGCTGCCACTCCAGTCGGCGGCGAAGTTTGCGTTTGCGACATGCTCGTTGTTGCCTGCGTGGGTCGAGGCGATCCGCGTGTCGATCGTACTGCCGCCGACCGCGAGGAAGTCTGGTTCCACCGCCTCGCCGACGACATGGAACACTTCTTCACCGGATGCGGTGCCGGTAGTGGCATCGGACTCGCACGTGAACGTCAACTCTTCGTCTGACACACCCTCCAACGTGAATCCGTAGTCATCCGCCGTGTGCATCTTCAACTCGCCGCTTCCGGTGTTTCCGCCACCGGCCGCCACAGCGTTGTGAGTCACGCCGCGCGACTTAAAGACCTTCGAGTTGTCGAGCATGTACTTCCGCAGGCCGCGGAGGATCGTGACTTCCGGGCTGTCGGGAGTGACCCACGAATAGTCGAGGGTCACCGCCAGTTGTCGCAGGACCGCGCCGAACAATAGGCGGGCGATTGCCAGCCACGCCGCCGCAAACATGGCGCGTGCGCCACCACGCGGGTCGATACTCACCCGCTTGATGCGCCCGTCGATATCGGTGCCAGACGTCGCCGAGTCCGACGCAATCAGCGCAAGTTTCGTCGTCGTGGTTCCAGACCACTCCGTGATCCCCGACGTGCGGACCGTGTCGGCGACGTTCTGGATGTCTGCGGCGTGATCGGTGACCGTCGGCATGGCTGCTTACGTTGTGCTCTTGCGCCCCGAAGACCGGCCGCCCGCCACCCCCGGGGCACGGAAAGGTGGCGGGTTGGGCCGGCGAACGATCAGGCGGATTTGTCGAGGAGGAAGGCGCGCTCGTGGCCGCTGATTCCGAGGCCGCCGCGGCCGACCACCTTCCACGTCATCAGCTCTTCGAAGAACCACTTCGGGTTGTCTTCGGTCGGGCCGTTGAACTCGAGGTGGAACTTCTCGCGATCGAGCCACACGAGGGGCTTCTCCACGGCGAGATCTTCGGTCAGATCGAACACGAACGCCTTCTTCGTGCCACGGATGCGCGACCAGCCGCACAGGATGACCTGATTGCCGAGGCCGTCGATTCCCTGAGCGAGGTTGGGGTTCGGCGCGTAGATGTTCGCGATGTTGCTCTGGGCGATCGCGTCAGCGCCGGAGTTCTCGACGGCCGCCGTGGGCACGTGGGTGGCGCGGAAGAACGCCGCGTAGGCCGGCAGGTACAGCGGCTCCACGAGGTACAGCAGCCGGTTGGGCGCTTCCTCGCGCATGTTGTCGTGCGAGTCCGGATCGGTCTGCGCCGACATCTTGTCGAGCAGGTTCCGGTGCTCGGTCTCCAGCGTCGGCATCGAGTAGTCATCCATCGTGCCGGAGTGGATGTTCGTGCCGCCCGCGTGGTCGGCGCTGAACAGCGACTCACCGTCGTGCGAGACCAGATTGTTGAACGGCGCTTCGCCCTTGAGCAGCTTGCTGATCAGCAGGCTCAGGTAGTTGACCGCGCGAGCCGCGAGACCATTCGCGATGCGGTTCCGGAGGCGCTCACGCGCGCCGGGCATGCGGCCGATGTCGTTGAAGAAATCCTTCTTCACCGCCATGCCGAGGCCCCACTTCTTGTTCTCGATCGTGTGCTCGGTCGCGCCCAGCGCCATCATCGGCAGGCTGGCGCCGTCGAACTCCTGAATCTGACCAACCGCCCCGAAGAACGGGAACTTCTCCTCGGGACCATCGCTCGGGATGACCTCGAGGATCTGGTTCAGCTTCGCCATGATCGCAGTCTGCTGGCGAACCTCGTAGTTCGCCATGAACTGCGCCTTCGACTGGCGATCGAACTTGGAGATTTGCTCCAGAACTGCCGGTGACGCCGCTGCCATCTGCTACTCCTTTGCCCGTCCTCGTGGTGCCGTCCGTCACCGGCCGGCGGATACTGTTTGGCGCTGAACGTCAGCGCACTCCGGTCATCAGGGTTGCGGTCGTGCCATTCGCGACCGTGTCGATCGCGACGATGCTCCAGTCGAGCACCTGCCCGGCAGCGACAGTCACGTCGTGGTAAGCCGAGTCCTCGATCAACTTGCACCGCAAGACGCCTGCGCCGCCGACGATGATCTGGCGAAGCGGAGGCGAGAACGTCGCCACCTCCGAAGACACATCGATGTCAACGAGCGAATTGGCTTGCGATGTGAAGAACGGTCCCAGCACTTCACGACTCCTTCACTGCTTGGCTGCGCTTGCTTCCGTTGGACTCCCGCGGGGTGTCGAGGCGATCCCCGCTGCTTCCCGGATCGTCCGGATCGAACGGCTGAAGGGGATCAGGCTCGAGCGGCGGGTAAGACCGCCGGGGAGGCGTCCTTTGTTGCCCGCCACTGGCGGGCTTCGTCATTTTCCCGTCCACCCGTTCTCCTTGGCCCGGCCCCTCCATTGGCGCTCGCGGAGGACGCCCCCAAGCGCGAGGAACGGGAACACGCCGCCAAGAACATCCTGCACCTGCGCGACGATCATCTTGATCGGGTTACTCGCCCACTCGAACTCGTCGAGGGCATCCCTGATCGCCTTGACGCCTGCCTCGCCCTCGGCAAACAGCTTGGAGATCCACTGCTCGATGTTCCGGCGCCGATCCGACTCGGTCAGGGCCTCATCCAGTGAACCCGATGCGCGGTCGAGGTACTTCAGCGCCTCGACGACATCGGGGTCTGGCTGCGCGGCGAGGTACGCGGCGCAGGACATCCAGAGAATCGCGGTGACGATGGCGATGCGCTTCAACGGTGCCTCTCCAAGTAGCGGCGCAGGGCTTCCTTCGCCTTGTCAACGTCCTCCTTGCCCTCCTTCGTGTGAGCAGTGCTCAGCGCGTCGGATTCGACGTAGAGGCGGAACTGCTCGCGCAGCTCGGTCTGGTTCTTCTCGAGCTGGTCCACCTTCTCCTGAAGCGCGTCGGTGTTCGCACACCCCGCCACAGCCGAAGCAATGCAGATCAGCAGAACGACGATCCGTCGCATCATGACCCCCCGGCTTTGTCGGCGTTGTCGATCACCCTTTGCTTCGATTCGGCGGCCCTCTCCATGCGACCGAATGACCACCTCGCCCCGTCGCGCCATGCGTCCCACGCGCGTCGCCACGATTCGGGGCTGCCGGTTTTCTCGGCTTCGGCGGTCTGGCGCGCGACATCGGCGACATGCGCAGGCACCTCCGCGCCGTCGTCCGATTTCGTCGGAGTGGAAGACGCGGCGATGTACTGCTCACCAGTGCGACGATGGACAACGCTGAGAGTCTTCGTCGTGTCGTCGTAGCGGACCTCGTACTCGCCAGCGCAGCCCGTGGTGAAGAGCAACGTCAGCACAGAGCAAAGAACCATCGCGGCGATGGCAATCGCCCACATGATCCGGTCGGATCGCTTCTGCTTGCGGTCGTACACGCGGCTGTAGTTCACGGCTTGTCCTCGTCGAGCCGCAGAATGCGGCGCCCTTCCTTGTAGTCCGGCGGGTCGATGTTCGGCTTGATGCGCTCGAGCCAGTTCTCCGCGTTGGCTCCGACCGGAGGCGTGTCGCGCAAGGGTGCCGGCTTGAGTCCCAGCAGGCCGCAAATCCAGAGAACGGCGATCGTCACAGCAACGCCGCCGATGCCGGCAACAGAGCCCACCCGGAGCCGATACGCGCTCTTCGTTTTCAGGTCGAGCGCCGGCCGGCGGCCCATCTGCGCAACAGCATTCGCGCGAGCGACAGCCTCGTCGCGACACCGGTCAGCCTGCTCGCGGAGTGACTCCAGCTCGGCTTCACGCGCCGCGTCTTCACGCTCCAATTCGTCGATCCGAGCCTGCAATTTCTTGCAGTCGCTGAATGGATCGACCGGATTGTTGGTGTCTGCGGGCATGGCGAAGCCTTCGTTCTGCTGAGCTGCGTCAGGGGTCTGCGGGTCGGCGTCAGATCGCCTTGTCGCCCCACGTTCTTCGGTGGAGCTTGCGCGACTGAGCCACGAACTGATCGATCTCGTCAGCTCTCGTGCGCAGCGCGCGAAAGCCGGCAAGAATGTCTTCTGGAATGCCGTCCGGCTTGCCGATGGCCGCAACCTTGGCCTCCAGCTCCATCACCACCTCGACGAGAGGCTTTCCGTCGAATCGGCTGTACGGGTCCGGGATCGGAGGCGGTTCGCCTTCGACCCCCGAATCGTCGACGATCTCAAGATCGTCGACGGACTCG
>JBFWPD010000147.1:0-8528 GCA_050250175.1 Vicinamibacterales bacterium | reverse complement strand
CTCTCTGGGCGGGACGGGCTGGTTGGGCGGGATGGGCAGGAGGGGCGGGCAGGACGGGTGGGGCGGATAGGACGGGAGAGGAATCGCGCTGCGTCCTGCCCGTCCCGCCCATCCAGCCCGTCCCGCCCGTCCCGCCCTTCCCGCCCTTCCCGCCCGTCCAGCCCTACCTGCCCTTCCCGCCCTAGAGCCCCAGCCGATCCATCAACAGCCTGGCGAACGCAGGGCCCTTCCCCTGCTCTTCGTGCTTGAAGTACACGAAGACATCGCGGCACCCGGCCGTCTCGCGTGCGATCGTGTCGGCCCACTGCGCGATGTCGTGCTCGGTATATCCCTCGTCGCGCAGGCGGAAGTAGGCGTAGTCGGCCGTCACGCGGACGGGGGTGGACAACCGATCGCTGTCGGCCACGCACAGCGCCACGCCGCGGTCACGCAGCACCTTCAGGACCTCATCGTCGAACCACGACTCGTGACGGAATTCGAAGGCCGCCCGCACGCCGGACGGGAGCGATTCGAGAAACGCCGAGAGACGCGGCACGTCCTTGCGCAGGTTTGGCGGCAACTGGAACAGCAGCGTGCCCAGCTTGGGACCGAGCGTTGCGGCGACGCGGCAGAATGCCTGCACGGTATCCGCGCTGTCCTTGAGCCGGCTGTCGTGCGTGATCCGGCGAGGCGCCTTCAGCGTCAGTGCGTACGGCGATGGCGTCTGTGCCGCCCAGCCGGCAGCCGCCTTCTCGCTCGGCATCCGGTAGAAGGTGTAGTTGATTTCGACCGTGGGAAAGCGCGCGGCGTAGTACGGCAGCATCTTCGCCGCCGCGAGATCGGCAGGATAGAAGCTGCCCTTCCACTCCGGATAGTTGTAGCCCGAGGTCCCGACCCAGATCATGCCGTCAGCATAAACTAGAGGCATGCACTCGCCCACTCTTCGCCAGCGCCGGGTTGCGCTGGCGGTACTGCTGGCCGCCTTCGCCGCCGCCTGCGGCGGCCGCCGCGACCGCTTCGAATACACACTGCAGGGCCAGATTCTGTCGATTGAAGAGAACCGGCTTCAAGCGAACATCAGGCACGAGGAGATCCCCGGATTCATGCCGGCGATGACGATGCCCTACAAGGTGCGCGATGCCGCCGAGTTCGAGGAGCTGGCTCCCGGCGACCTCCTGACGGCAACCCTGGTTGTCGAGAGCAACGATGCGTACCTGATGGACGTGCAGCGTGTCGGAGAGGCGCCGCTCGAACAGCCGGCTCAACCGGCACCTTCGGCGCGGTCAGGGCTCGAGATGCTGCAGCCGGGAGAGCAGGTGCCGGACGTGACGTTCGTCGATCAGGAAGGGCGCGAACGGACCTTCGCGTCATTCGCCGGATCAACTCTCGTCGTCACATTCATCTATACCCGATGTCCGATGCCGACCTTCTGCCCGCTGATGGATCGCCATTTCGTCGAGATTCAGAAGCAACTCGAGGCTGATGCGGCGCTCGGGAACGTGCATCTGGTGACGATCAGCTTCGATCCGGTCACCGATACGCCTCCAGTCCTCAAGGCGCATGCTGAAACGCTCGGTGCCAACCCTGCACGCTGGACATTCCTGACCGGCGATCGTGACGAAGTCGATCGCTTCGCGATGCGGTTCGGCGTCTCGCTGATGCGGGAGGGAATCGACGCCCGAGACATCACCCACAATCTGCGCACGGCGATCGTCGATCCGCAGGGCCGTCTCGTGAAGGCCTACACCGGCAACGAATGGACGCCTGACGAGGTCGTCGCGGATCTCCGTCAGGGGCGCGCAGCGCATTGAAGGGCACCGTCGAGGCGCCGCCGCTCGAGGCGTTCACGCCAGCGGAGCGGCGCCTGATCTCACGTCTCCGGACTCCGCTCGACGTCCAGCGGTTCCTGAACCGGCTTCCATACAACACCGAACCGCCGCCTGAGGGCGCGACGCTCAGAAGCTTTCGCGGCGTCGTCGGTCACCAAAGCGCCCACTGTCTGGAGGCCACGCTCTTTGCGGCGGTCGTCCTCGAACAGCATGCGTTCCCGCCGCTCGTCCTGAGCTTCGAGTCGATCGACGAGCTCGACCACGTCATCTTCGTCTACCAGCGCGGCGGGCGCTGGGGGTCGGTCGCGCGGTCGCGTGATCCCGGCTTGCATGGCCGGCGCCCCGTGTTCGCGAGTCCGCGCGCGCTGGCCCTCAGTTATGTGGATCCGTACGTGGACTACACCGGGCGCGTGACGGGGTATGCGGTCGTCGATCTCCGCGGCATGGGCACGTACAACTGGCGGCTCGCGGACACGAATGTCTGGAAGGTCGAACGGATGCTGCTCGACTACCCGCACAAGCGCATCGAGACATCCGACGCGCGTATCGAGCGCCTTCGGCGGTGGTACGCGCGCTATCGCGCCACGCACGGGCGGAAGCCGATTGCCTACAAGGGTCGAGAGCGCTGGACGGAGATTCCCGCGGAGTTCACGGCCCGGCCGCAGGCCGGCTAGTCGAGATCGAAGTCGCGGGTCGGCTTCGTGATTGGTTCCTCGCGCGCCTGCCGCAGCGCTTCTTCGAACCGGCGCGACAGCGCGTCGCCGCGCGTCCGCTCTGAATCCACTGACTGCTGGAAGATGGCTTCGCGGCGGGCGGCCTCGTCGCGCAGGATGCGATGCGCTTCGGACAGTTCGGGTTTCGACCCTGCGCGTTCCTGCTCGTGATGCGAGACCACACGCCCCAGGTTCGGGTCGATCACGAGCGTGGTCTGACAGCACGGACAAACGACTTCGATCTCTGACTTCAGTCGCGCCATGGCTCGAGCCCTCCCCCTGCACGCCGCCGCGCGCCAATCGGCGGAGGCGTCAGGGGCTATCATAGCTCAGTGATTCAGGACGGTCCGGCGGCGCTGCGGGTGGTGACGTACAACGTGCACCGCTGCACCGGCATGGATCGCCGCACGCGCCCGGATCGCGTCGCGTCGGTTCTTCGCGAGATCGGCGCGGACGTCATCGCCGTGCAGGAGATCGTCGGAAGCGGACCGCAGGGCGCCAGCCAGATCGAGGAGATTGGCGCGGCGCTCGGCATGGGCTGGGTCATGGCGCCGACCCGACAGTTACGCGGCCATCAATTCGGCAACGCCGTCCTCAGCCGCCTCCCGATCGTGCATCACGTCCAGCACGATCTCTCCTGGAAGACCTGCGAACCCCGCTGCCTGCAGCGCGTCGACATCGAAGTGCAGGGCCACACGCTGCATGTCTACAACGTCCATCTCGGGACCGCGATTCTCGAGCGGCGTCATCAGGCGCAGCGCCTGGCGTCAGTCGTGGCTGACCGCCACGTGGGGGGCCCGAAGATCGTGCTCGGCGACTTCAACGAGTGGATGCGCGGGCTGACGACCACGCTGTTGAGCGATCGTCTGAAGAGTGTCGACCTGAAGGAGTACTTGAGAAGGCGGAGAACCTATCCGGGGCTATTCCCTATTCTCCACCTCGATCACATCTATTACGCGGGGCGGCTCGAGATTGTCCATGTCGAGCTGGAGCGGACGCGAAAGTCGCTCGTTGCATCCGATCACCTGCCGCTCATCGCGGATGTCCGGGTGGGATAGGACCTTCGCACCACCTGGAGAACCAAGAGACCTCGGGATTCCCCAAGGACCTCGAGACACAGACCTAAACCGGCTCAGCTTCGTCAGCCAGCTCGAAGCCGACCGGCGCCACATCTTCAGCCTTGCTGACGACTGACAGCGAGTTCCCGCGCCGCGCCTTCGTGGTGCGCGCTTCCTCGTAGAGTCTCGCAGGAACCGGCTGGAGATCCCAGGCCAGTCCGACCGCCGCCATCGCCTTGATGCAGTACCAGGTCGGATCGATCTCCCACCAGTAGAAGCCGTTGCGCGCTGCGCGCTGATAACGGTGGTGATTGTTGTGCCAGCCTTCGCCGACCGCGAAGATCGCCGTGATGGCGTTATTGCGCGACTCGTCGATCGTGTCGAAACGCCGCGATCCGAACATGTGGTTGACGGTATTGATCGCGAACGTCGCGTGTGCCAGCGTCACCGTCGGCAGGCAGAAGCCCCAGACCAGCCACGGCATTCCGCCGATCGCATACATCGCCGCAGCGAGCAGCACGGGCGGAAGGAAGAAGAACCGATCGAGGAAGACGACTTCAGGCGCGAGCGAGAAATCGCGGATGACGGGATTGGTTGCCTCGAGCCTGTCGTGCCGCGCGTCGTTCAGGAACCAGCCGACGTGTGCGTAGTACACGCCGCTCACCATCGGGCTGTGCGGATCGCCCTCCCGATCCGCATAGCGGTGGTGGTTCACATGATGGCCTGCCCACCACAGCGGCCCCTTCTGCATCGCGGCAGTGCCGACGAACGTCCAGAAGAAGCGCGCAGCGCGATTCATCTGGAAGGCGCGATGAGCGTAGTAGCGATGAAACGCGAGCGTCAGGCCGACGGCGCGCAGGAAGTGGGACGCGGCCCAGAGGGCAACGAGCGCCCAGGTGAAAGGCACGAAGAATACGAGCAGCGCGGAGGCTTGAACGACCCAGAAGACAGTGAACGACAGTGTTTTGAGCGTCAATAGATCAGTCTCTGGCAGAAGTATCGGATGGAACGCTGCCCGGCCGGAGCCTAACCTTCCTCTTCGTACTCTTCTTCTTCGGGAGGGCCGAGCCGCGTAGAGGCCCGCAGCGCTTCGCGGTAGTCGTAGACGGGAAGATCCTGCACGTGCAGCGTCAACGTGCACGCCGGCGACTTCTGATCGACGACGACGGTGACCGGGCTGCCTTCGACGCCGTCGCGAAATGCGATCCGGCAGCCGCAGGCGAGCCGACCGTGCGTGAACCCCTTGAGCATGTGGGGGCCATCATACCACGCGCGCGCGGCGTGCCTGCCCTGCGGCACAGGTCGTTACAGCAGGGCCTTGATGTGCGCTTCGAATGAATCCTTCGACACGAGACCCGTGTGTTTCGCGCAGACACGGCCGTCGCGCGAGATGAGGGCAGTGACTGGCAGGCCCAGCATTGGACCGTAGGCATCGAAGAGATCGTCGCGGCCGAGTCCCTGCAGCACGACGTAATTCATCTTCATCGCGGTCATGAAGGGCTTCAGCTTGTCAGGAGTGTCGTCGTATGAGACGCCGATCACCTGGAGCCCCTGCGCGCCGTACTTCTGCTGAAACTCGACGAACCACGGGATCTCAACCTTGCACGGCCCGCACCAGGTGGCCCAGAAATCGAGGAGGACGACCTTGCCTTCGTAATCGGCGAGGTTCACGTCCTTGCCGCTCGCGTCCTTCAGAGTGAAGCCAAGGTTGGCCTCGGGGGCATCGGCTGCGCACGCTTCCTCAGCGGGCGGAGCGAAATTGCTGCCCGCGGCAACCCACGGCATCTCCGCCATCAGGACGGTCCATGCGAGGGCCGCCGCCGCCAGCGTCGCGATCGTCCAGCGCATCCGCATCGTCATTTCGCTCCTCGTCTCGATCCTAACCCACCGCCCTGACCGCCGTCCGATCCGGCGTCAGTGCAGTCCTGCGTGCACGAATCGCATGATGCGGTCCATCGTCTCGGGCGGCTCGCTCGCCACCAGGACGAAGGTCCGGTCTTCGGAGGTCCAGGCGACGGCTCTGTGATTCATGATGTCGAACAGATCCTGCGCCCGCTGACTGTCCGGCAGCATGAAGACCGACACCGGACGCCCTTCGTACGTGTACATGATGTGCGCCACACGTCCCTGCGCGTACAGGCAGGGACGGGCGCCGATGAGTTTCAGCCCGGCCTGCTCGGGATTGGCAGGGAGTGTCGCGTTCCAATCGAACGACGATGCGAGCGACTGCTCGACAACGCGGGGATCGGCCGGGGGGCTGTCTGGAGACGCATAGAGCATGAAGCAGCGCACGTGATCGGCTGTGAGCTCGGCCGCCATCACCCGCACCGACGTTTGCGTCAGCCGATAGATCGCCCCACCAGCAAGCACGATCAGCAGCATTGCCGCGATCGCAATAGGGAGCGCTCGCGAACGCCACGCGGGGAACGAAGCAGGATGCGGAACAGGGACGCGATCGGGAACGGACCGGGGAGATGTCTGGCGGCAGCGCGCCTCGAGATCCGGCGGCGCCGGCATGGCGCAGAGATTCGCGCGTCGCGCGCCGAGCAGTTCATGCACTGAACGCTCGGCCGCCACGCGCGTTCTACACGCGCCGCACGTTGCCAGATGCCGATCGACGGCGTCCCGCTCGGCGGCAGGCAGCTCGCCGTCCACATAGGGCGTGACGATGGGATCGATGTGAGAACACTCAGACATGGGCAGACTTCGTCCTTGCCAGATGATCGAACAGGAGCCGGCGGCCGCGCGAGATGCGTGACATCACGGTGCCGGCGGGAATGCCGAGCATGTCGGCGATTTCGGCGTAGGTAAACTCTTCCACGTCACGTAACCAGACCGCCTCGCGAAAGGCCTCGGGCAGGGAGTCGACGGCGGCCTGCAGCTCCGGGGTCAGCACGTCTCGGAGCATCCGTGCCTCGGGCGAAGGCTCCGCCTTCACCATGGGGCCGTCGACTGCCAGATCGACCGCGTCGCTGTCGACGACGACAACGTCGCGTGCCATGTCTCTGGCTCTGTTCCGCGCGGTGTTGTGGAGGATGGTGAACAACCATGCCCTCAAATTGGTCCCGGGGGTGAACTGGCCGGCGGAACGAAACGCCTTGAGATAGGTCTCCTGCACCAGATCTTCAGCATCAGCGGGCCTGCGAGTCAGGCGCAATGCCGTGCGGTACAGGCTGTCGAGCGACGCCAGCGCCTCGGCCTCGAATGCCGGTGACGCGGGGGCCGGGCCACCTCCGCGTTCTCCGTCGTTGTCGTCGCCGCGGCGCATTGCACTGCGCGTCATCACCCGTTAACCCGCGACGGCGCTTCAATATTCCCGGGATCCCTGCCGCCGGGCACATTCGTGGCCGTAATCGGCCCACCCGGGGCCAGAGGCGGCATGCGTCGCGAGTATAGCGTGTCGCCCGCGGGCGTCACCGAGACGCCTGCCGAGGACAGCGCGCTATGGAAAAAGACCGTCAAACGCGAGCCCGACCGCGGCTCGGCGTTTGCAGGCCCCTCGGGCTCACAGTAAGATCGCTCGCGGTTTCAACATTGCGTCTCTGAGGTGGCTCATGCGCCTGCTGCCGCGCGCTCGTAAGGCCTTCCGTCTCCCTGCCCGCGTCGCGTTCCTCGGCACGCTCACGGCAGTGCTGGCGATTCTGCCGACGTCAACCCTCAGCGCCCAGGCGCCTGTCGCTCATGGGTGCTGCCTGCACGAAGCGGCGGCCGACGACCCACGCACGCTGGGCTTCATCGCCGAGTACATGCCGCAGGTGGACACCGAGACCAACACCCGGCAGTACACGGGCGTCGACTGGCGAACGGTCTCGAAGCAGACGGGGTTCTACCCGTACTACAACAAGAACGACGTCCAGTACGACACGTTCGACTGGCACATCTATACGACCGACCATTTCGAGATCTACTACTACCCCGAGCTCGAACAGCACCTCGAACGCATCGCGGGCTATCTCGAGAGCGCCTATCAGCACATCAGCGCCGAGCTCCGCCACGATCTGCCCGAGCGAACGCAGGTCATTCTCTTCAAGACGCACAGCGAGTTCGAGCAGCAGAACGTCATCCCGGGCGCTGCCCAGGAAGGCGTCGGCGCGTTCGTCGAGTCGTTTCGCGGGCGGATGCTCCTGCCGATCGACGACCCGCCCGATCGCCTCTACGGCCTGATCGTTCACGAGCTGACACACTCCTTCGAGAACAACATCATTCCGCAGGGGCTCGTGCGACGAGGCGTGCCGCTCTGGGTGATGGAAGGCCTCTCCGACTACATGCGCGCCGAGTGGGTGCCGCTCGACCTGATGCAGGTCCGCGATGCGGCCGTGTCCGACGACCTGCCGAAGATGAGCGAGCTCGAGGGATATGGCGGCGCCAGCCCCCGTCTCATCTACAACCTGGGTCACGCGGTTTTCGAGTTTATCGAGGCGCGCTGGGGAATGGAGGGCGTCCGCTCGTATCTCTTCTCGCTGCGCCGCAGTGTCATCGGCGGCGGCGACGATGCCTACGAAGAAGCGTTCCAGATGTCGCCGGACGAATTCGATCAGGAGTTCGACCGCTATCTGAAGGAGCGGTTCAAGCCTTTCCGCGACAAGGAACGGCCCGCCGACTACGGTCCAGACCTCTCGCCGAATCCGGAGCGAACTTCGTACACGCAGGCATTGTCCATCGCGCAGTCGCCCTCGGGCGACCTGCTGGCGGCGGTAACGTTCAACATCAAGGATCAGGAGCTCGACATCATCCTGATGTCGGCCAACGACGGCTCCATCGTCCGCAACCTGACCGAAGGCTTCAACAAGGACTACGGCTTCAGTCATCTGGTACAGCTGCCAGTCGATAGGGGCCAGATGCCGCTCATGTCGTGGGCGCCGAAGGGCGATCGCCTCGCCTACTTCGTCCGCACCGGCAAGGAACGGTCCCTCATCGTTCAGAACGTCGTGAGCAGGCGGATCGAGTAC
>JBFWPD010000146.1:0-8568 GCA_050250175.1 Vicinamibacterales bacterium | reverse complement strand
TCATGGCGCCGACGAGGACGAATCGGGCAGGGAAGAGCGCCGAGCGGGAGGCGCGAGCCACGACAACCTGACCTTCCTCGAGCGGTTGGCGGAGGAGATCGAGCGCGTGCCTCTGGAACTCCGGCATCTCGTCGAGAAAGAGCACGCCATGATGCGCGAGACTGACCTCACCCGGCCGTGGGGTCGAGCCGCCACCGACAAGCGCGGGCTCGGAGATGGTGTGGTGGGGCGCTCGAAACGGACGGCTGGCGATCAGCCCGTTGCCCGGAGGCAGCAGGCCCGCGACGGAGTGCACGGCGGTGACCTCGAGCGCTTCTTCGAAGGTCAGTGCCGGAAGGATGCCTCCCATCCTCCGCGCGAGCATGGTCTTGCCCGATCCTGGAGGTCCGACGAGCAGTGCGTTGTGGCCACCGGCCGCGGCAATCTCGAGCGCCCGTCGGGCCAGCAGCTGACCGCGCACCTCTGAAAAATCGGGGACGTCCAGGGGGACGGATGACGGCGACCGCTCCGGGGGTGGTGTGACGGTTGCCGGATCGTTCAGTGCGCGAACGGCCTCGTCGAGCGACGACACGGCAAGGACGTCGAGTCCGCCGACGACAGCGGCTTCGCACGCGTTGGCACGAGGCAGCAGGACCCCGCGGGCGCCGTCGCGCCTCGCTGATATGACGATTGGCAGGACCCCACGAGCGGGATGAATGCTGCCGTCGAGCGACAACTCGCCAAGGACGACGACGTCCGGGATGTCGCGGCGCGCGACGACGCCTTGCGCAGCGAGGATGCCCAGCGCAATCGGGAGATCGAAGGACGTGCCCGCCTTGCGCAGGTCCGCTGGCGCCAGGTTCACCGTCACGCGATGCGGCGGAAACTCGAAGCCCGAATTGCGTATCGCGCTTCGCACGCGGTCGCGGCTCTCGCGGACGCTCGCATCCGGAAGGCCGACCATCACGAAGATCGGCAGGCCAAACGAGACGTCGACCTCGACGTGCACCGTCGAGGCCTCGACGCCTACGAGAGTTGCTGTTCGCAGACTCGCGAGCACATGCGACCCCCTGCAAGAAGCGGTCGCACCCCGCCCCGAAGAGGGTCAGTGACTTCCAGCGGATTGGAGGCGGGGAGTGCGATTCCTGCCAGCCACCGGGAGTGGCATGTACGCACTGACGGCACGATTGGATCGCCGCGACTCAGGAACGGAGAAGACCTGCGAATCAGTCGCCGCTCGTGCCCCGGAAGATCACGAGCTGTTGATTGGCAAAAATGCGGCTGCCCTGGATGCGGTTCCAGTTCCTCAGCGCGGACACCGTCGTGTCGAACTGCCGCGCGATGGAGTAGAGCGTGTCCCCACGCCGCACGCGGTAGACAACGCGCTGCTGCTCGACTCTGAATGCGGCGGCCGTGGTCGACGCAGCCGTGACCGTTTCGCGGGAAGGTGTCTCCGCCGCCGGCGGTGCGGGACGGTCCGCAACGGCACCCATCAGGACCTCCGGCTCGTGCGGCACGACCAATCGCTGTCCCACCGACACAGCGGCACGCGTGGACAGATTGTTCGCCTCCGCCAGGTCGGTGCGGGTGACGCGGAGACCGCGGGCGATCGAGGACAGCGAGTCGCCTGACTTGACGGTGTACCAGCGCAGGGAGGCGAGCTCAGTCGTCGCCGCATCCTCCATCCGCAGCCTGATCAGGTCCGCGGTGCCGACCGGCACCTTGATCGAATACGCCTCTTCCAGGACGGGCGTCGTCCAGCGGCGCAACTCGGGGTTCATCTGCTGAATTTCGTCGAGCGTGGTCTCGCTCCACTCGGCGATGCGCCGCAGATCCACCGGGCCCGGGAGCGTCAGATGCTCGTAGGTCATCGGGGGAAGCTCTTCGATGGTGAACCCGTACTGCGTCGGATTCCTGGCGATGACGATGGCGGCAAGAATCGCGGGGACGTAGTCGCGCGTCTCGCGCGGCAGCGCGCCGCGGCGGCTGGCAAGCGCCCAGAAGTCGGTCAGGCGGTTTGCGCGCATCGCACGCTCGACACGCCCCGGTCCACCGTTATAGGACGCGAGCGCCAGGTGCCAGTCGCCGTCGAACATCTTCCAGAGGGTCTTCAGATAGCGGGCCGCCGCGATGGTGGATTTCTCGGGATCGGAACGCTCGTCGATGTACCAGTCCTGCCGCAGGCCATGTTCCCTCGCTGTGGCGCTCATGAACTGCCAGACGCCCCGGGCGTGCGCCCTCGAATATGCCGTCGGCTTGAATGCGCTCTCGACCAGCGGGATGTAGGCAAGGTCGAGCGGCAGGCCCTCGGCCGCGAAGACGCGCTGAATCATCGGCAGGTACTGGGTGCCCCGCTTCATGCCCTCGGCCAGCGAATCGTGCATCCTGCCCTGGAATAGCTCAATGAACGCGAGGACGCGTTCATTCAGCACGATCGGCACGTCGTGCACGGCAGCGTCACTGTTCGCCGCGGCAAGTCCTGCACCGGTGGGTGTCGTCAGGCTGGCCGATGCCGCCAGCAACTCGTCGATCGACGCGGGCTCGAGGCGCTGCTCCGTGAATCCGTCGCCTTCCGCCAGCGCCTTCAGTTCGTAGGCGCTGATGCGATCGACCAGGCGATCGAAGTGCTCCCGCAGCCGGGGCTCCGTGCGTCCTCCGAACTCCGATTCGAGGAGCACGCCAAGCGCAGCGTTGAACGCCAGCCTCGCGCCTTCCACATGTCCCACGGCAAGCTCACGCTCACCCTCGCGGAAGAGGGCATCGGACTCGGCGATCAGAGACTCGACGTGGTCACCGGCAGAAATCGGTCCGGAAAGAGGAGCCGATTCGACAGCGGGGGAGGGAATGGTGTTCGAAGGCTGTCGAAGACCGCATGCGGCGGCAAACGGGAACAGCACGAGCGGCAGGAATGACTGCCGCAGGCGTCGATTCATCCAGGCGCTCCGCGATGTACCGGCTGCTCCGGCCACCGCCAGTCGCCCCCTCTGGTGGGGGCCTCGTTGCCGTGCGCGACCGGACAGGTGTCGCGCGCGATGTTCGAGCGAAGGGCTGGGACCCCCGCCAGTGAATTCGAAAAACGCGTCGATCCGTGGTGGATGCTAGCATCCGCTATCGGATCTGGTCAATAAGTCTATTGCGCTCAGCAATAAGAGCGATTCAGCGCAGTTCTGCCAACGTCCGGAAAATGCGGTGCCGCTCGCCGAGGTCCCGCGCGGAGGGCGTGACGATGGCGCGTTCGGCAAGGACGATCGTCGTACCTGCCTGCACCGCGGCCCTCACGTCGTCCTCGCACACGAAGTCGGCGGGGACTTGGGGGGGAGGGGCGGGAGGGCCGGGAAGGGCGGGAAGGGCAGGAGGGGCGGGAGGGGCTGCCTTCTGCCCTTCGCCTTGTGACGACCCAGCCCGGTCGAGACCACGGGACGCGAGAAAGTCATCGATGCGCCTTGTGAGCGTATCAGCTGCGATCCCGGCGCCTGTCGAACGATTGCCGGTGACGGGCGGCTTCACGTCACCTTGTTCGAACCGGTTCGCTACGGGACGAATCTCGTAGGCCAGGCGCTTGATGTTCAGAAGGTGGCGCGGCGAGATGTTGTCCGAGGTGATGTTTCCGCCATAGCCGCCGCATCCGAGCGTCATCGCGGGATCGAGGCCGGTGGACAGCCCGATCGACCCGTGAGTCGTCGGCGAGTTCACGACGATCCGGAACGCGGGCTTCTTCAACCCGAACTCGAGAATGACCTGCTCGTTCTGCGAATGGATCGACATGGTGTGGCCCATGCCGCCATAGCGCAGGATCTCCTTGCAGCGCTCACATCCTTCCCGCCAGTCCTTCACCACATAGAAGGAAAGGACCGGGCAGAGCTTCTCGATGGAAAGAGGATAGTCGCGTCCCACGCCGTTCAGAGGCGCAATCAGGAGGCGAGTCGAATCCGGGACCGAGATGCCGCACTGCTTCGCGATCACCAGGGCGGACTTGCCGACCAGCAGCGGATTCGGCAGACGCTTCGGTGTGACGAGCACGCGTGCCACGGCATCCATCTCCGATTCGGAGAGGAAGTGCCCGCCCTGCGCCTGAAATTCGCGACGGACGTCCGCCGCGATCGTTTCGTCGACAACGACGGAGTTCTCGGACGAGCAGAGGACGCCGTTGTCGAAGGTCTTGCCAGTGATGACGTCGCGGACGGCCTTGCGGACATCGGCCGTGCGTTCGATGTAGGCAGGCGCATTTCCTGGTCCCACGCCGTATGCCGGCTTGCCGGCGCTGTAGGCCGCCTTCACCAGCCCCATGCCCCCCGTCGCCAGGATTACCGCGACATCGCGGTGCTTCATCAGCTCCTGTGTGCCCTCGATCGTGACGGTGGTCATCCAGTTGATGGCACCGGCGGGCGCGCCGGCCTGACGGGCGGCGGCTTCGAGGACTTCCGCCACCCGCGTGATGCATCGCACCGCAGAGGGGTGGGGGCTCAGGACGATCGCGCACCGTGCCTTGAGGGCGATGAGGATCTTGTAGATGGCCGTCGAAGTCGGGTTCGTGGAGGGCACGACGGCCGCGACGACTCCAAACGGCTCGGCGATCTCGACGACGCCGCGATCGTCGTGGCGCGCGACGACTCCGACGGTCTTCATCGGCCGGATGAACTCGTGAACGCGCTGCGACGCGAAGAGATTCTTCTGAACCTTGTCGGCGACGACGCCGTAGCCGGTTTCCTCGACCGCCAGCTCGGCAAAGGCCCTGGCCTGCGGTACGGCCGCCGCGGCTGCCGCGTCGACGATGCGATCGATGGCTTCCTGGGTGAGCTCGGCGAGCTCCAGTCCGGCCTGCCTGGCACGGCGCGCCAGCGCGCGGGCTTCGGCGATGGAAACGAGATCGCGATCTCCAGCGGGAGGGGCCGACGTCACCGTCTACCCCCTGGAATCGCCCTTCGGCAGGATGCGCTCGACGTCTGTATGAGGCCGCGGGATGACGTGAACGGAGACGAGCTCGCCGACGCGCCGGGCGGCGGCCGCGCCGGCATCCGTGGCGGCTTTCACCGCGCCGACGTCCCCGCGTACCATGACGGTGACATAGCCGGCGCCGATGTATTCCTTGCCGATGAGGACCACGTTGGCGGCTTTCACCATCGCGTCGGCAGCTTCGACTGAACCGATGAGGCCTTTGGTCTCGACCAGGCCCAGTGCTTCCTGCGACATCCCACGTCCTCCCGGGCGCGCGAAAACTCTAGCACACGCGTGACGCTGATTGCGTCGATGAAACGGATCCGGTACGATCTTCGCTCCAACCGCACGACACGGAGACGCCTGCACCATGAATCGTTCGATGCTCAGGCTCGCGCTGCGCCTGCCGGCCCTGGCCCTGGTGGCCATATGGCCCGCGTGCGGCGGATCGGGTGGCGATGCGCCGCCGGTGGCCACGCCCAGTGTGACGATCAGCCGGGATCGTGCGCCCGCCAGCGCACCGATCGACATCACCTACCGCTTCGAGGTCGCCAGCGACGCGCAGTTCGATCGCGACTACCGGGTCATGCTGCACGTCGTCGACTCCGACGAGGAGCGGATGTGGGACGACGATCACGATCCCCCGATTCCCACGAGCCAGTGGAAGCCCGGACAAGTGATCGAGTACACGCGGACGATCTTCGTGCCCGTGTTCCCGTACATCGGCCCGGCCGGCCTGAACATCGGGTTGTATGCGCCGGACGGCGGGCGCCTGCCCCTGCAGGGCGAACACGTCGGACAGCGTGCCTACCGGGTCGGCCAGATCGAGCTGCTGCCGCAGACCGAGAACCTCTTTACCGTGTTTCGTGACGGCTGGCACCTCGCGGAAGTCGCCGGTGACAACACCCTGATCGAATGGCAATGGACCAAGAAGGATGCCACGCTGGCCTTCAAGAACCCGATGCAGGACGTCACGTTCTATCTGGACATCGACTGTCCGGGCGGAGGCTACGTCGGTCCGCAGACGATCAGTGTCAGTGCAGGAGGGCAGGTCATCGAGCAGTTCACCCTGCAGCCACACGAGCGTGCCCTTCGACGGATCTCGATCGCAAGCGCGCAGCTCGGCACCGAAGAGATCGCCGAGATCCTGATCAGCGTCGACAAGACCTTCATTCCGGCCCAGATTCCGGAAGCCAACAGCAAGGATCCGCGCGAGCTCGGCGTCCGCGTGTTCCACGCGTTCGTCGAACCGACGTAGGACAGGTCAGGCTTCAGGCTACGGGCTCCAGGCTTCAGGCTTCAGGCTTCAGGCCAGAGGCTACGGGGCGAGTCCGGTAACCGCGAACAGCGAGCGGGTGCCGTCGTTCGCCAGAAGCGTCAGCGGCAGCACGTCGTCTACGTAGCGCACGAGCTCGACCGACGCTCGCTCGCGGTTCAGCATCACGAAGCCAATCCCGTGGGCTTCGAGCAGTCTCGCCGCTGTTGCTCGATCTGGAAGGTCGGGTACCTCGGCAGCGCCCGGGGCGGAGGTCCGAAGCAGCGGGCCGATCAATGCGTCGGCCTCGTAGCCGGCAACGATCGCGGGCGACAACCGCGAGACCACGCCCCCGACAATCGGCCTGCCATGCACGGTTTGGTACGCGAGAACGTGATGGTCCAGTTCCCCTTGAGTCTGAAAGCTGTCGCGCGTGCCTACCGGCAGTTCGAGCAGCGTGCCTGATTCAATTTGCTCGTCGAGCACCGCGTAGATACCAGGTGTTTCGAGAGCACTCAACGGGAACGGGGCCGGGATCAGTTCGAGAACGACGACGGCTGACAGACCGAGGAGTCCAGGCCGAAAGCCCGATTCGCGACGGCGCGCGACCGCAAGCGCCACGATCGTCGCGGCGGCAAGGTAGACGACGACAATGGCGCGGCCGGGGACGCGCGCGTTGCCGGCGATCGGCAGATATCGCAGGAACGTCTGCGGCAGGATGAGTCCGGTGTTGAGCCCGAACATCGTCAGGTGAGGGCCGAGCGACCAGACGAAGAAGAAGCCCCCGATTGCCAGCCAGTAGCGTGACGTCGTTTCCCGCCAGGTGAATCGGACAGCCAGGACCGTCGTGAGGAAGGGCACCAGGCCGAACCATGCCCCTGATTCAATCGGGTCGATCCCGAGCGCCTCGTAGAGGCCACGAACGCGGGTGCCCCAGAGGCCATGGAAGGGATGCCCCAGAACGAGCGTGCCGAGATCAACGCCTCGTGGCGCACTGCGCCAGAAGTACTCCTGCGTCACGTACTCGCCGCGCATCCAGATCGCGGCGCCGTGCCAGAGGATCGGCGCGGCGAGGACGCCTGCAACCGCGAAGATCAGCGCGACAGTGATGCCGGTCCGTCGTCGCGGCAGAATCGCGCGCGCCGTCAGCGAAGGACGCCAGTAGCAGACGGCCGCCAGCGCGATCAGAATCCAGAGCGCCTGCAGCGGGTTGAAGGCGCTCCGGGCTGAAATGGTCAATGGTCCCAGGTCGAGTCTGAATCCGCCCGTGAGGCCGATCGCCACGAGCAGTGCTGCATCGATCGCCGCGAGTGCTGCCAGCCCCAGTGCTACGCGCCGGCTCGAGCCGCCGGGTCCACGCCACGCGAATCCCCACGAGTGAGTTGTCCAGGCCCACGCGACGCACGCGAACGCGACCTGATAGACGACGTAGTAGTAGTCGACGTAGGCGGTGAGCCCGAGAACCATGCCTGCGAACAGGACGCCCGCGATCGGGGCGCGCGGCGGACGAGGTGCGGACGCCGGTCCCTCGATCACACCCAGCCCCGCGGCCTGCAATGCGAGGGCGAAGAGGGGAATCGTCCACGCGGCGGTCAGATTGAAGTGACCGTTCAGATGCGCCGCCAGATAAGGCGACGACCCGAAGAGAAGCCCAGCGAGCAGCGCTGCGCCAAAGTCGCGCGTAGTCCTCAGCGCGAGGAGGTACGCGCACAGACCGTTCAGGAAGAGGGACCCGAGCAGCAGAACGTTGTGCGCGGTCACGAGCGGCAACCATCCGAAGATCGTCGCTCCCAGGAACGCCGGAAGCGCGGTGTGGCTGTGCAGCGTGATGTCGGCGCCGAACGGAGCAAACAGGGACGGGGTGTAGAAGAAGTCGACGCCCTGGGCAAGCGCCGTTCGCATCCACCAGAAGTTCCACAGGAACTGGACGTTGTCTCCGATGCCGGGGCCCGGCAGGTGCGTCGAGAGATGGAGGGGCAGCGGCCAGCTGACCGTGCAGGCGAGCGCAGCAAACACGGCGACCGCCGTGATGTGCCTGACCCAGGTAGAGCTCAAGGCGCCCAAGTATACGTGAGCCGTTTTGTCCGGTCCTGACGCATACCATGATGGCGCCCGGCCGTTCCCCGGGGCGCCCGGGGAGTCCATATGCCAGAAGCCGTCGCTCACGTTCGCATCAACACTGGCGCCCTCGCCATTCTCGAAAAGAGGGTGCTCCTCTGGATTGCCTCTCGTTTACCACCCTGGGTCGACTCCGATCACCTGACAGGGCTGGCGTTTGCCGGCATGGCTATCGCCGCCCTCTCGTTCGTCCTCTCGCGCGTATGGCCGGCGGCTCTCTCGCTGGTGGTGGTCGCGCTGGCAATCAACTGGTTCGGCGACAGTCTGGACGGCACGGTGGC
>JBFWPD010000145.1:0-8604 GCA_050250175.1 Vicinamibacterales bacterium | reverse complement strand
GCCAGATAGCCCCCTCCGGCTGCGGCTGCGGCGCTGATCCCCGTGATGGCGAGAACGGCTAGGCGATTCGAAAGCATGTGACCTCTCCTGGACCACCTGCCTGTAGAGCAAGCGTCGTGCCCTGACAGCGTGTGCAAGAACGGAAAGAAAACGCCCATTATCAGTGACTTGAACGGCCTCTCCTGCCGACGACTGAACTCGGGACAGGACAATGCGGGCTCGGGCGGGGACACTGACTTGACAACCGGCGACCCGGCACGAAGAATCGCGGGACGTCAACCCACGTCGTCTTGCAGGAGTCGTTCGAATGACTATCAGCCGTTCTCTCCTTGCCGCGGTTTTCGGCATCGTTTTTCTGGCCGAGCCGGCCGCTGCCCAGGAGCTCGTCAGCGCCTCCGATCCTGACGGTCTGGTCGCTGCGATTCTGGCGATGGGGTACCAGGCAAGCCTCGACAAGGACGGGACTGGCGACCCGATCATCTTTTCCCGGGCCAACGGCGGCAACTTCTCGATCGAGTTCTACGGATGCAGCGAGAACAAGGCCTGCAAGACGCTGCGGTTCTTCGCAGGGTACGACCTCGAGAATGGCACGACGCTCGATGCCGTCAACGCGTGGAACTCCGAACAGCGATTCGCAAGCGCCTTCCTCGACGCCGAAGCCGATCCGTTTCTTCAGATGGACGTGAATACCGAGGGCGGAATATCGATCAAGACTCTTCAGACGAACCTGCAGGCCTGGGAGGCTCAGAAGCGCGCTTTCGAAAGCCACATCAACTTCCGGCGCGGCGGACCCTAGTCTTCAGGTCGCGCCGGCGGGACGCGACCCTACTCCTCGAGGACGATCAGCAAATCTCTCGCTTCCACGACTACGCCGGCGCCAACGAAGACCTCGACGACGGTGGTGTCTCGCGGGCTGTAGACCGCGGTCTCCATTTTCATCGCCTCGATGGAGAGCAGGCGCTCTCCGGTCTTCACGGCCTGACCCGCGCGCACGGCGACCGACGAAATCTTGCCGGGCATCGGCGCGGCGACGTGTGCGGGGTTGTCGGGGTCGCCCTTGGGATGCCGCTTCACGCCGGCCTCCGCCGATCGATCGATTACGCGGATGTCTCGTGGCTGCCCGTTGAGCTCGAAGAAGACCGTTCGTGTGCCGTCTTCCCGGACCTCTCCCGTGGTGAGATAGCGCACGATGAGCGTCTTGCCACGCTCGATCTCGATCGCTGTTTCGTGGCCCGACTGAATTCCGTAGAAGAAGTTGGCCGTGGGAATCGTGGACGTGTCAGCGAACCGTGTCTGGTGTTCCACGAATTCCATGAACACCTGCGGATAGAGGAGGTATGAGAGCACGTCCTCCGGCGCCGGCTCGCGCCCCGTCTTCGTCGCGATCTCGCGAGCGGCCTCGTCGAAGTCCGCGGGGGGCATCGATGCGCCGGGACGGCCCTTGATCGGCGTCGCGTGCGCCGATCGCAGCACCACCTGCTGGAACTCCTTCGGCCAGCCTCCTTCAGGCTCTCCCAGCAGTCCCTGCATCATCTCGACGACGCTGCGAGGGAAGGCGAGGGGTCCCTTCGGATGCAACAGGTCGTCAGCGCCGAGGTCGTTGGTGACCATGAAGAGCGCGAGGTCGCCGACGACCTTGCTCGACGGCGTGACCTTGACGATGTCGCCGAACAGCTGGTTCGCCGTCGCGTACGCGGTGCAGATCTCCGGCCACCGTTCTTCGAGCCCGAGGTTCTTCGCCTGCTGGCGGAGGTTCGTGTACTGCCCGCCGGGCATCTCGTGCTGATAGACGTCGGGTCCGGGTGCCGCCAGGCCTTCCTCGAACGGATAGTAGAGCTCGCGCACGGCCGCCCAGTAGCGGCTGATTTCGTCGAGCGCGACCTGATCGATCCCGGTGTCGCGTTCCGTGTGGCGCAGGGCCGCCGTCAGGCTGTTCAGGCACGGCTGGCTGGTCATGCCGCTCATCGAGGCGATCGCCGCGTCCACGATGTCGACGCCGGCATCCGCCGCACGAAGGACGCTGCCCGCGTTGATGCCGCTCGTGTCGTGCGTGTGGAAGTGAATCGGAACACCGACTTCGTCGCGCAGCGCCTTCACCAGCGCATGCGCCGCGTACGGCTTGCACAGTCCGGCCATGTCCTTGATGCCGAGAATGTGCGTCCCCATCTTCTCGAGGCGCTTCGCCAGCCGCACGTAGTACTTCAGCGAGTACTTCGTCCTCGACGGGTCGAGGATGTCTCCCGTGTAGCAGATCGCCGCCTCGCAGATGGCGTTGGTGTCCGATCGCACGGCCTCGACCGCGAGCTCCATGTTGTCGGCCGAGTTGAGCGAGTCGAAGATGCGGAAGACGTCGATCCCGTTCTCGGCGCTCTGCTTGATGAACGCGCGCACGACGTTGTCGGGGTACGTCGTGTAGCCGACCGCATTGCTCGCCCGCAGCAGCATCTGGAACAGGATGTTCGGGATCCGCTGCCTGAGCTCCCGCAGGCGGCTCCACGGGTCTTCCTGGAGAAACCGCATCGACGCGTCGAACGTCGCGCCGCCCCACATCTCGAGGCTGAAGAGATTCGGCGTTGTCCGCGCAATCGTGTCCGCAATCGCCAGCATGTCGTAGGTGCGGACGCGCGTGGCCAGCAGCGACTGATGTGCATCGCGCAGCGTCGTATCGGTGACGAACAGCCGGCGTTCGCGCCGGATCCATTTCGCGAACGCCTCCGGTCCGAGCTCCTGCAACTTCTGCCTGAGACCCGGAGGAGGCGGATCGCCGTGCGGAATCAGGGGCGCTGCCGGCGGCCGAAGCCGGCGTGATGGATCCAGCCGCCCCTTCACGTCGGAACGGCCGTTCACGATCACGTTGCCGATGTACGAGAGCACCTTCGTGGCGCGGTCGCGAGGCGCGCGGATCACGAAGAGCTGTGGTGTGTCGTCGATGAAGGTGGTGGTTGCGGTCCCGCCGCGGAACGTGGGGTGGTCGAGCAGGTTCAGGAGGAACGCGATGTTCGTCTTGACCCCGCGGATTCGAAACTCGCGCAGCGCGCGGTTGGCCCGCTGGGTGGCTTCCTCGAGTGTCGTCCCCCAGGTCGTGACCTTGACGAGGAGCGAGTCGAAGAAGGGCGTGATGACGGCGCCGGCGTACCCGTTGCCGCCGTCGAGACGCACGGCGAAGCCGCCGGCCGAGCGATACGTGGTGATGCGGCCATAGTCGGGGACGAAATGCCGCTCGGGATCTTCGGTCGTGATGCGGCACTGGAGCGCCACGCCGCGCCGGCCGATCGCATCCTGCGCGGGAACGCACAGAGGCGCATCGTGAAGTCGATGGCCGTCGGCGACAAGAATCTGGCTGCGGACCAGGTCGATGCCGGTGATGACTTCGGTCACCGTGTGTTCCACCTGGATGCGCGGGTTGACTTCGATGAAATAGAACTCGTCCCGGTCGAGGTCGAGCAGAAACTCGACGGTTCCCGCGCTGCGGTAGTTCACCGAGCGGCAGAGGCGAGCGGCCGCGTCGCAGATCCGGTTGCGGAGACCCTCCGAAAGCGTGATGCTCGGCGCGACCTCGACGACCTTCTGATGGCGCCGCTGCACCGAGCAGTCCCGCTCCCAGAGATGAACGAGGTTGCCGTGCATGTCGCCGAGAATCTGTACCTCGATGTGCTTGGCTCTCGGGATGTAGCGCTCGAGGAACACGTCGGGCCGTCCGAATGCCGCCCCGGCCTCACGTTGCGCCTCGGCCAGACGATTCTCCAGTTCGTCGGGTGAGTGGACAACGCGCATGCCTCGCCCACCGCCGCCGAAGCTCGCCTTGATCATCAGGGGGAAGCCAATCCGGGCGGCTTCAGCCTTGACGTCCGCAGCCGCCTGCAGCGCGCGCTCCGTGCCGGGCACGACTGGCACGCCGGCGGCGGACGCGATCCGCTTCGCCTCCGTCTTGTCGCCGAAGATGTCGAGCTGCTCCGAGGTCGGGCCGACGAACTTGATGCCGGCAGCGTCGCACGCCCGCGCGAGCGCAGCGCTCTCCGAGAGGAAACCGTAGCCCGGATGAATTGCGTCGACGCCCTGCTCCTTGGCGACGTCGATAATCGCCTCGATGTTCAGGTACGACCGGACCGGCTCGCCACCGGTGACCGGTCCGATGAGAAATGCCTCGTCGGCCTTGAATCGATGCAGCGCAAAGCGATCCTCGTAGCTGTAGACCGCGACAGTCCGAAGACCGAGTTCCGTCGCTGCCCGGAAACAGCGAATGGCGATCTCCGACCGGTTGGCGACGAGCAGTTTGCGCATACGCGTGTGCATCGAACGTGGTGACCCGCAGGAGGTTGGAGCGGCAGGCTCGTGTGATCTTAGCCCAACCGACTGCTCGACGCCGCCCGCTGGCGCCGGCGACAAGCGGGCGAGAGTATAAGATCCGGCTGTGTCTCGTCCCAGCGACATCATCGTCGTAGGGGCCGGCGTCGTCGGCTGCGCCATCGCGTATGAGCTGTCCCGGCGCGGGGCGTCGGTCGAGATTCTCGACGATCGACAGGCCGGCATGGGTGCGACCCAGGCATCGGCGGGAATCCTCGCTCCGTACATCGAGGCCGAGGAAGGCAGCCCGCTGCTCCCGCTGACTGTCCGCAGCCTCGGACTCTTCGAGACTTTTGTCCAATGCGCCGCTTCAGCCAGCGGTCTCGAGGTCGCGTTCAGGCGGACAGGCACGCTCGATGTCGCCCTGACGCCGTCGGCGATGGCTCGATTCGAGCGGCTCGCAGGATGGCTGAGGGATCAAGGCGTTTCCTCCGACCTCCTGGACGCGCAAGGCGTGAAGGCGCAGGAACCACTGCTCACCGACAGAATTGCAGGTGGGCTCGTCATTCCTATCCACGGCTACGTTGCGGCTCACGATCTCACCCGGGCGCTGGCCGCCGCCGCGCGACGCCACGGAGCGCGCGTGCTCGAGCAGGGACGGGTGCGCCGCATCTCGCAGACAGGCCCGGACACTGTCGTGACCACCGATCGGGGGCCGCTCGTGGCCGACGCTGTGGTTCTCGCTGGTGGCAGCTGGTCAGGGCAGATCGAAATCGAAGGCGTCCAGACGGCGCTGCCTGTCCGCCCGGTCCGCGGACAGCTGCTGCATCTCGCCTGGTCCGGCTCGCCTCTCAAGCGCGTGACCTGGGCGGACCATCTCTACATGGTCCCGTGGGACGACGGGACGCTGCTCGTCGGTGCAACGATGGAGGAGGCGGGTTTCGATGAACGGACGACGGCTGCGGGAGTTCATGACTTGCTGAATGCCGCGTGCGCCCTGGTGCCGCAGGCGCGGAACGCAGCCTTCCTGAGCGCGAGGGCAGGATTGAGGCCGGCCACGCCGGACGCGGTCCCGGTCATCGGACGGTCGCTACGCATGCCGACCGTGACGTACGCGACGGGTCACTTCCGGAACGGGGTGCTCCTGGCGCCGCTCACGGCACAGCTGGTGGCCGATCTGATTCTCGACGACAAGCTCGACCCGGCGCTGGAGTGGACCAGTCCCGCCCGGTTTGGAGATCTCTGATGCAGCTGACCGTCGGTGACGTTACCTATCGAATCGACGCGACAGAACGCGACGGCCGCTGGACCGCAGTCGCCGTGCGCACCGATTCGGGAAAGCGATTTGGATCGGAGTTGATCGGCGAGTCGGCAGAGGATGCCGTCAGCCGGATGGGCGCCTGGCTCGAGTGGCAGCAGGAGCACACCGTCGCGCTCGAGGCGCTGCAGCAGGCCGAGCGATCCTATCATCGGACGATTGCCGGCAGCGCCTTTGCGAGTCCGATCGAAGGACCGACGCCGATCGAGATGCAGAAAGAGCTGCTCGACGCGCTCGAGGCAGCGCGCCTCAGGCTCGACGAAATCCGCGCGCGAAAGCCGGAGTAAACCCTGCGAAAGAAGGAGGTACGCTGTGAAGCTCACTCCTGACGAAATCTCACAGCAGCTGCGCGGTCTGAACGGATGGACGCTCGATGGCGACGCCATCCGGAAGCAGTTCACGTTCGCGGGCTTTCCCGAGGCCATTGCTTTCATCAACCGCCTCGTCCCGCACGCCGAGCGGGCCGATCATCACCCCGATATCGTCGTCAACTACCGCCGCGTCACGCTGTCGTACTCGACGCACAGCGAAGGCGGCTTGACCGCCAAGGACTTCTCGGGTGCCGCCACGGCCGACTCCGTGTCTCAACGATCATGAATCTCGTCATCTGGTGATTTGGTCATCTGATCATTCCACGACCGACTGCACCTGGTGACGAGATGACCCGATGACGAGATGACCAGATTCGAATGCGCTTGAAGCAGACGTACAGCTCGCGAGAGGTTGCCGCGATCACCGGGCTGAGCGCCCGTCAGCTTCAGCTCTGGGCGGCGGGCGGCCTGGTCTCGCCGTCCATTCCATCCCGTCCCACGGAGGCAGGTGGACGGACGGAGCGGCGCTATACGCCAATCGAGTTGTTCGAGCTGCTCGCGCTCGCCGATCTTCGACGGCGTGGATTCACGGTCCACCAGCTCCACCTGCTCATCGAAGCGCTTCGCCGCCACTTTCAAACGCGCCTGTTCGAGGCGACAGGCGGCGGAGGGCCCGTCCAGCTGCTGACCGACGGGCTCGATATCTACGCGCGAACGGCGCAGGGAGAGTGCTACAACCTGCTCAAGGCGCCGTCGCAGCCGCTGCTGGTCGTGGGAACAGAGGCGCCCCTCAAGGAGCTGAGGGGAAAGGTAGGGAATAGAAAGCGCTAGCGGATCGGAAAAATCTTCTCGAGGTCGTCCGCGGGCCGCGGGATGACGTGCACTCCAACGAGTTCGCCAATCCTTCGCGCAGCCGCAGCCCCTGCTTCCGTCGCGGCTTTGACCGATCCGACGTCGCCTCGAACAATCGCGGTCACCAGACCGGCATCGACCTTCTGCCAGCCGACGAACACGACGTTCGCGGTCTTGACCATGGCATCGGCGGCCTCGATCATGCCGACCAGTCCACGGGTCTCCACCATGCCCAGCGCGTCGCCTATCTCACGGGTGTCCTTCGCCACAGCGCGACTGTAGCACGGCTGTTAAAGATTGAAGATTGAAGATTTAAGATTGAAGATTGGCGTCCAGTACGGATGGTTGAAAGGCGAAGAGTCCGACTCCAACAAGATCTGCCGACCTCAATCTCCACTCTTCACTCTTCAATCTTCACTCTTCAATATTTTGGGTGTGCCTGTGGATTTCGAGAAGCTCGGAGCGTTCTATCTCGGTCGCAAGTACGACATGGACTCCGGAACGACCGCCGGTGACGTCGTGTTGTACGACTCGCGCGATCTGGTGACCCATGCGCTGATCGTCGGCATGACCGGCAGCGGAAAGACCGGTCTCGGAGTCGCGCTGCTCGAGGAGGCCGCGATCGATGGCGTGCCCGCGATTGTCATCGACCCGAAGGGCGACCTGACGAATCTCCTGCTGACGTTCCCGGCGCTGCGCCCGGAGGACTTCGAGCCCTGGGTGAGCGAGGACGAAGCGGCACGGGCCGGGCAGAACCGGATGGAGTTCGCAGCGGCGCAGGCTGCGCGCTGGACGAAGGGGCTCGCCGACTGGGGACAGGACGGCGGGCGGATTCAGCGGCTGAAAGACGCCGCGGAGTTCACCGTCTTTACTCCCGGGAGTACGGCGGGCGAACCCGTATCGGTGCTGGCGTCCTTCGCGCCACCCGTCACCACCGACCCGGAAACGTTTGCCGACCGAGTGCAGGCGACCGTGTCGAGTCTGCTGTCGTTTGCGGGCATCGACGCCGATCCGCTCAAGAGCCGCGAGCACATCCTCCTGTCCACCATCCTCACGGACGCGTGGAAGGCGGGCCGCAGCCCCGATCTTCCGGCGCTCGTGCACGCGGTGCAGCAGCCCCCCTTCTCGCACGTCGGCGTGATGGACGTCGATTCCTTCCTCCCGCCGAGGGATCGCTTCGAGTTCGCCCTCGCAGTCAATTCGCTCATCGCCGCGCCGGGTTTCGAGGTCTGGACGCGCGGGGAGCGGCTGGACGTCGCGGCCCTGCTTCGCACTGAATCCGGACGGCCGCGAGTCTCGATCTTCTCGCTCGCGCATCTGGACGACAGCCAGCGCATGTTCTTCGTGACGCTGCTGCTGAACGCCGTGTCGTCGTGGATGCGCGGGCAGACCGGCACCGGCAGTCTCCGCGCCATCGTCTACATGGACGAGATCTTCGGGTTCTTTCCGCCCGTGGCGAATCCGCCGTCGAAGCCGCCGCTCCTGACGCTCCTGAAGCAGGGACGGGCGGCCGGACTCGGCGTCGTGCTCGCGACGCAGAATCCCGTGGACCTCGATTACAAGGGCCTGTCGAACATCGGCACATGGTTCCTTGGACGCTTGCAGACCGAACGGGACAAGACGCGTGTACTCGATGGCCTCGAGAGCGCATCGGCAGGGTCCGAGGTCGATCGCGCCGATGTGGATCGCCTTCTTTCGCGGCTCTCCAGTCGCGTGTTCCTTCTTCGCAACGTGCATGACGCTGGGCTGACGTTGCTCCAGTCGCGGTGGGCGCTGTCGTACCTTCGCGGTCCCCTCGATCGCGAAGGAATCCGGAGACTTCGGTCCGCCAAGCCGGCG
>JBFWPD010000144.1:0-8606 GCA_050250175.1 Vicinamibacterales bacterium | reverse complement strand
CACGGCCGCGATTACAGGGATGGCTGGTCGAGGAGGGCAGCCGCAGCCAGCAGAGATCGCACGGGTGTGTGCGGAGATTGCAGATAGCGCACTCGGCGAGGCGCACCGGCGCCGTGACCAGCCCTGACATCGGCGCCGATGCGATCTGCCCATGTCAGAGGAACCGTTTTCCTCCACCGTTCCGTAACCTCCGGCATCACGGGTGCCGCGGCCGGGGTGAATTGGTGTGGACGTTCCGGAGGTTCACCGTCTATGGCTGCGGAGCGTGGTCTGAGCGCTCTCGGCTTCCAGACTCGGCGGACCCAATGCACGTCTCGACGCCGTGGGCGAGTGCCCCGACTTCTGTTTCAGTCCGCTGGACTCGATGGCTCGTGGACGCGGTGGCGCACTCCAACGATGACCACAGCGGTTACAGACGAACCAGTTGAGTGAACTGCCAGACACGTCTTCGGCCTCGACGCCGTCATGCTGATGGCAGCGTATGCAAGGAGTTGGGGCGCTGCCGGAAGCTGAATGCATGCTGCATTACATGCCAGGCTCTGCCATGGCCGATGTACCGTTTCGCACACCGGCTGGCCTCTGCCGCCCGACGACTCGGACATGAAAGGCGCCGAACGATGATGGCGGCTATTTTCGCCGGGGAGTCCGCCTATTAGATCAGCGTGGCCGACGACGAAGAGAAGTCAGTCGCACGTCACGCCGAGCACGCGCGGCCTGATCTCTTAAGGCCTACCACGAATGAGCGAGCGTGGTGTCCCCAACGGGATTCGAACCCGTGTTTTGGCCTTGAAAGGGCCACGTCCTGGGCCTCTGGACGATGGGGACGACTGGTGGGCTTGTGCGCGATCTGTGCCGTCCGGCGAGCACCGGCAACCCAGAATCTTAGCACGTGTCCGGGACTGACGGGCTTGGCCACAGATGAGCGCCGCGACGCATCGCCTGGCCGTGGAACGAGGATTGCTCCCTCTCTCAGCGACCGCCGTAACGTCGCCGACGCAGGCATCCGATCGACAGAACGGCACAGGCGGTCGACACGGTTCTGTCGCAGAGAGGAGCAAGAGCGATGAAACGGACCATGTTCGCAATGTGCTCAGCAGTCGCACTGCTGAGCAGCGCGGCAACCAGCAGCGCGCAGCTTCGCGTCGATACACGTGAGCAGCCGCGATTCGAAGAAGAAGTATCGGTCACCGCATCGCCGCGTCCGGGTTCGCCGTCCGATCACTTCATGACGTTCAGCGGACCGGTCAGCGTGCCGGGCGCGGTACTGCCCGCGGGCACCTATATCTTCAGACTGGCTGGGGACGGCAAGAAGGTCCTGCAGATCCTGAAGGCCGATCGATCCGAGACCTACGCGATGTTCCATACGATGCAGGTCGAAGAGATCAGCCGCGGTCTGACGTCGGATTCCTACGTCGTGACCTGGGACCCGACCACCGACGATGACGATGCGCCGGCCTTGAATGCGTGGTACGTCCCGCATCAGGCGCGCGGTTACCGCTTCGTCTACGACAACATGTCGCAGTAGCCGACCGGCCGGTTGCACGTCGGGTGCAGCCGGCCCTTCCACGTCCCACCATCCAGACCACCACGCACAACGCGATACCTCTCGGCGGCGCCAGCTCATTCCTCTGCATCGCCGATCGGCAACGCGTTAGAGTAGGCGCCTCATGAGGTCCCTCGAGGCGGTGACCCTGTGGTACCTGGCGTTGCCGGTCCTCATGTTCTTCCTTGGCTGGCTCCGGCTGCCCTGGGCCGCGATCTCCGCCTCCGCGCTGGTCTGGGCGGTGTCCGTGTCTCTGGACGCCGTTCGCCGGGACCCCGGCAGTGAGTCGCCAGAACTCCATCGGCTTCGGGACTGGCTTCCGCCGGCCTCCATCCTCGTTCTCGTCGTCGCGCTCTGTGGTTCCGGCGGCTTCGGGATCCAGATGTGGGACTGGGACAAGCACAACGCCCTCCTCGCCGATCTGATCGGGTCGCCCTGGCCGGTAGCCTACGAGCTCGAGGCGACGGGGGAGCAACTGGGGGCTGGTCTATTACGTCGGGTACTACCTGCCGGCCGCGGCGATAGGGAAGCTGGCGGGATGGTCAATCGCCAATCTGTTTCTCTTCGGATGGACGGCGTTCGGCGTCGTCATCGCGTGGCTGTGGCTTGTCAGGCTCGGTCACATCGGACCGGCCGGGGCGATGGCGGTCCTGGTGCTGTTCAGCGGCTTCGACGTGCTTGGCGTCTTCGTGAGGCCGCCTGACGCCGCCCTTGCGGCCGAGCCCTGGTGGGCGTGGTTCGATCTCGAATGGTGGCATGGTCACTTCGTGTATCCGAACAACGTGACGCTGATTGCGTACGCGCCGAATCAGGCGATCGGAGGGTGGCTCGCGTCAGCCGTCGCACTCGATGCGCTTCGGCGCGGACGGAAGGCGTTTCCTCTGGTCCTTCCAATCGCGCTCTGCCTGCTCTGGTCTCCGCTCGCCGCTATCGGCCTCGCGCTGCTGATCGCGGCCATGGTCGTCGCCGGCGCCTGGCGGGCGCGTCCACGCGCGACAGTCCGGCTCCTTCGCGGGCAGGCGTCGCTTGCGTCAATGGCGATCCTGGGAGGCGTGGTTCTTCCGATCGCGCTCTACCTCGCCGCGCGCGCGTCGGTTCCACGGCTCGCGGCGGATCTGCTGCCTCCTCCAGAGGCGCGACTCGTGGCGAGCGCCGCCTTTCAGCGGTCCGCGATGGGCATCGGGCGATTCACGCTTCTGTGGTCCTGGTTCCTGTCGGTGGAACTGCTGCCCCTCGTTGCTGCGCTCGCAGCAGCCGTCCTGATGGTCAACCGCAAACGTCGCGGCACCGTGCTCTTCGCAAGCAGACTGCTGATCGCCTCCGCAGCCGTGCTGACCCTGATACCGTACGGCTTCTACAACGACTGGGCGATGCGTGCGTCGATTCCCGCGCTGTTTGCGCTGCAGATTGCGCTCGCGCGGATCCTTGCGCGGTCCTCAGTGTCGCTGCGGATGCGTCAGGCCATCGCGACGCTCCTGATCGTTGCGGGCCTCTATCCGCTGGCGCAGCTGGGACAGCAGGCCGCCGGGATCTGGTATCGCCGCGACTGGCTGGCGATCGTCCCGCAGGAACAGGTGCTGGACCTCTTCGAGTTGCAGCGTGAGCGAGTGCCGTTCTACGGCTTCGTCGAGCAGTATGTCGCCGGTGTCGATGCGCCCTTCTTCCGCTATCTGGCACCCGGGCTCGAGCCGCGTTCGGTGCCGTCACGACACCGAGCCCGTCGAGGATTGCTTCGTCCTGATTCAGGTAGCGGTAGTTGGCCAGCCGTCCACAGAAGCTGACAGGCCGTGGGGACGAAGCGCGAATGAACTCCTTCAGCCGGTCGTTCTCGAGCTCGTAGGTCCGATCTGGCGTGTGGACGGGATAGTGACGCGCGTTCGCGCCGGGGTACTCCTCGCACACGACGGTGCCGAGGATCTGTTGGCCGGTCGCGTGCTTGGTCTCGACGGTTCGCGTGTACGGGACGTCGAGACGCGGCTCGTTGATTGCGTAGGCTGGTGTTCTGGTTTCGCGGGGATCGTCGGTGGGAAAGTAACGCGCTACGACCCGGATCCCTCGCCAGGCGAGGGGGCTGCCGCTTTCAGGTCCGGCAAACTCGTCGAGTGGAGCAGTCACGACGACGTGATCGAAGCGCGCGAATTGCGGATCAACGAGATCTGCGAGCGTCAACCGCGTGCCATAGTGCACCGGCGCCGGCCGTGCGTCGAGCTCCCGCGCGATCCGAGGCCACGCAGCGAGTGTGCGAAGCTCGTCGAGTCCGAGCGGCCACGACAGAAGCCGCTCCTGGTCGTTCTCGACGAGCCTGGTCAACGGCCGGAAATCGTATCGGCGCCGCATGCCGAAGCGCTCGACCAGCCGTGCCACCCGCTCGTTGTCAGTGTGGAAGATGTGCGGTCCGTTCGGCTCGTAGACGACGCCCTCGAGCTGCTCGACCCGCGAGTGGCCGCCGATGACTGCGGAGGCTTCGAAGACCTCGACGTGCAGCCCGCAGTCTGCAAGCGCGCGAGCCGCGGACGCGCCGGTCCATCCCGCGCCCACAATCGCCACCCGTCCTGACATGCCTGGACTGATCACAATCTCCGTCTGAGGAGCGCAGATGCTAGCACACGCCCCTGAGTACCAGGACGGCGGCAAGGATTCGGATCAGGCGCTCTTTTTCGATGGAAGAGACTTCACGGCGGGATGCGAGTGCAGCGCCACCTTCAGCCGGCGCTCGACCGCCCCGAGCAGCTGCCGCAGCGAAAGCCGGACGCTCGGCTCGATCGCGCGGCGGAACGTCAGCAGATACAGCTCTCCCGGAATCGCATCGTCGAGATTCGGGATGTTGAGCTCTTCGGCCCTGTCGCGCCGCACGAAGAGCAGGATGTTCTGCCGGTACCAGAACGGAATCGACTCGTCGTCCCAGATCCGCTTCCGGACGACGTCCACGCCGATGAATCCCTGCTCGGCGAAGAGCTCGATCCAGTACGGCGGCCATTGCTCGTTGAGATGCCCGACGCCGCCCTGGGAGGGAATGGCGGCAGAGAACAGGACGAAGTCCGACAGCCGGGTGATCGACGAAACGAACGTGCGGGCGCTGTCCTGGCGGAGATGTTCGGCCACTTCGAGTGCAATCGCCAGGTCGTAGCGCCGTCCGGTGGTGAACGGCTTGTTCAGATCGCACTCGAGTACCGCTTCGCGAGGGACCTGCAATCCGATGGTATCGACGCCAGGAACCTCGAAGCCCTGAATCTCTGTCGCCCCGAATTCCTTCGACACGTGCAACCACGTGCCGACGCCGCAGCCGACGTCCACGACCGACGCGATTGACGGAACGATCCCTTTGACGATGTTCAGAATCGTCCTGGCGGAGCGTTCGGTCTTTTCGTGCCTGCCCCGGTGAAAGGCCTCACCGTACAACGTCATCGAGCTGAACCCCTCACAACCTCTGGGAAAGGCTGCGTGAACACCCCCGGGGAACGCCGTCAGGATAGCAGGGTTTTGATGAGTTGATGCACCATCATCGGAGACGCATACGTCCGCGACAGACGTGCGCAGAATTACAGTTTTGCGCAGGATACGAGTCGCGCCGCGCGAGCCTGGGCGCGATTGGTCTAGCCGCCGACCCGCCGGGTCAACGATGTGAGCCTCGCTGCGGCCGGTGGAATGTCCGCCGCCCGCAGGTCGGCAATCGCGCCATCCGGATCGCCCGCGAGCCAGCGTGCCTCGCTGCGGTAGTACAGAACGCTCGGCCGCCACTCGGTGCCGGGTGATGCCTCGAGCGCGGCGTCGAAGGCAGACACGGCTTCAGCGCCCGAGCCCGCGCGCAGAAGCGCCAGACCGAGAAAGAAGCGCACGGCCTCTGCAGTGTCCTCCGGAAGCGTCTCATCGAGCAGGCTTCGGTAGGACGTGACCGCTTCGCTGAAACGACCCTCGAGGTGGGCGCGGCGCGCTTCGTCCAGTCTCAACAGCGTCTGTCTGTCGATGCTGCTGCTCTGACCTGGGGATGCCGCAGGTGGCGGCGTGCGACGAGCTCGCGAACTGCCGGGACGTCCGGCCCCCGGAGCGCTGGTAGTGTCCCGCGCGCCCGCAGTGTTCCGTCCGGTTGTGCGCCGCCTCTGGACGGTTCGCTCTCCATCCGGCGGTCGCGCGACAGGAGCGCCGGCGATGCGACTCCACACCTTGCTCGCAAACTCTGGAAGCGGCTGGTAGGGAAACGACTCGAAGCGGGTGGCGCGCTGAAAGAAGCCGGCGTCGATGCCAACCGGGGCGTATCCCGCAGGGAGGTCGGCCGAGACCCCGAGATCCTCAACGCCCGCAAGGCGTCCCTCGCGGTTCACGAAGAGGTAGTCCAACCACGGATCGACGAGGACCCAGCGATCGTCCACCAGGACCTCCGCGACAGTGTGCGGAGATCTCCCGTCGGGTCGTCGGAGGAACAGCAGATGTGAGCGGTATCCGGCGAAGTGAGCGAGTGTGGCGAAGACGTGCGCCGACTGATCGCAGTACCCGTGGCCACGGCGGATGATGTCGACGAACGTGTCGGGCACGACGCGGGCCGGTGCGGCAAACTGCGGCCGGACGTTTTCGTGCGTCCATTCCATCAGCGCCGTCAGCCGATCTTCGTGGGTCTCCTTCGATGCGACGAGTCGCGCTGCCGTCTCGCGGAAGAACAGGACGCCGGACACCAGCTCGTACGCATCGAGTGGAAGCGTCTGGCGATGGGGAACCGCGGTCGAATAGCTGGTCGTGAGGGCTGACTGGTCGCGCAGGCGCGGCCACGCGAAAGCTCCAACCGCGAAGGCGACGAGAAGAAGCGCCGTCAGGAAAAGCAGCGTTCGTCGCATGGGGCCTCACGCAGGAGTGCCGCGGACGCTCGAGGATAGCACTATGCCGCCGGACGCTGCCGCGCGGGGTCGAACAGGCTCACCACCACGCCGGCGGCGACGACGGCGACGACGCCGATGACGTTGTGCCAGAGGAACGCGACGTTCGTGTAGTTCGCCGCCCAGGCGACCGAGATCATGCCGGCTATCAGTCCCACGAAAGCGCCGTTGGCCGTGGCACGGGGAAACGCGATCGCGAGGACGAAGACGCCCAGGATTGATCCATAGAAGAACGAGCCGAAGCGGTTGACGACTTCGATGAGCGAGCCCAGTTCCGCCGCCCAGACGGCCACGACGCAGGCAAACAGCCCCCAGAAGCCGGTCGCCATCCTCGAGATCACCAGGTAGTGGCGATCCGTCGCGGAATGGCGCACCCAGCGCTTGTAGAAATCCATGACGGTCGCCGTCGCGAGCGAGTTCAGCTCGCCGGCGATCGTGTCGGTGGCCGCCATCAGGATGGCGACCATCAACAGGCCAATGAGACCGACGGGCAGCTCGGTCAGGATGAATGTCGGGATGATGTAGTTGACGTCGTTGAACGCGCCGTCACCCTCGGTACGCCGGACCAGATCCATGGCGCTCGCTCTGACTGCGTCGAGCTCCTCGTCCCGGTCGCGCATCGCTGACTGCGCCGCCGCGAGCCGATCCGCATCGCCCGCGTGGCGGGCGTGTGCCAGCTCCGTGGCTGCGCTCGTCCTCGACGCAAATGCCGCCGCGTACTCGGACTCCAGGGCACTGTACGCTTCTGCGGCGGGGCCGCTCCGCATCGCCCGATCGGCCGCAGAGCTGAAGATCATCGGTGCGGGCGTGAAGGTGTAGAAGACAAAGACCAGGACGCCGACGATGAGGACCAGGGCCTGAAGCGGGATCTTCCAGTAAGCGCTCATCAGCAGGGAGTGTCGGGCCTCGTCGACTGAGCGCGCGGTGAGGTACCGCTGGACCTGGCTCTGATCGGTCCCGAAGTAGGAACAGAACAGGAAGACCGCCGCGATCGTGCCCGACCAGAACGTGTACTGCTCGGTCAGGTCGAACGAGAAGTCGAAGCTTTCCAGCCGGCCCGTCGCCGCAGCCACCGCAAGACCGTCGGCGAGGCCGATCTCGGACGGCAGTCCGAGCCATGCCGTTCCGATCAGCGCAAACAGGCCGAAGACGATGAGCGTCATCGTCTTCACATCGGTCCAGGTGACCGCCTGGACTCCGCCGAACATCGTATAGAGGATTGCGGGCAGTGCGATGGCCAGGGAGGTCGCGGTCAGGTTCCAGCCGAGCACGAGCGACAGGACGACCGCCGGCGCCGACACCACCACACCGACACTGAAGCCGCGCGACAGGAGAAACAGCAGGCTGGTGGCGCTCCGCGTCTTCGCGTCGAACCTGCGCTCGAGGTATTCGTACGCCGTGTAGACCCCCGAGTTGTAGAAGAAGGGGACCAGGGTGACGCAGAGGAGAATCATGGCCAGCGGCAGGCCGAAGTAGAACTGGATGAACCGCATGCCGTCGGCGTACGCCTGTCCCGTCGTGCCGATCATCGTGATCGCACTGAGCTGCGTCGCCATGACGGAGAGCCCGGCGGCCCACCACGGGATGCTGCGATTGGCGAGGAAGTAGCCTTCGAGCTCGTGACTGTTCTTGGTCCGCTTCAGACCGTCATAGACGATCCACGCGGTGAACGTGACGACGACGATCCAGTCGACGGGATGCATGGCAAGCGGGGAAGCGCCAAGTGCGCGCTCGCCAGCGAGGCGAACGCGTCAGGGCTGCTTCGGGTCTCGCTCGGGAGGCGTGAGGTGCTCCGGTGGATGGCTCATGCCACCCATCGCGCCCGGAGGATGCCACATCGGCATCTCGTAGATGTGGTCGCGGCAGGTCACGTTGGGGTTGTACTGCGCGAACATCCCGGTGGGGTTGTCGCGATAGAGCCAGATGTGCAGATCGAAGCGACCCTTCGTGAACATGCGGGGGTCGTCGGGCGTGAAGTGGTACTCGGTGCCCTGGAACGAGGGCGGCTCGTCGTGCCCTGCCGCCTGCCAGGCCCCGGCCGAAACCAAGTTCTCGATGGCCACCAGCTCGAACGCGTTGTTCGGCTTCGGCTCGTAGACGAGAACGGCTGGCTGGAGGAAGTCGGTGTGGGTGCCGGTGACGTCGAGACGGGTTTCATCCTCGAGGATGCCGAGCAGGTCCTGGCGGATGAAGTGCAG
>JBFWPD010000143.1:0-8620 GCA_050250175.1 Vicinamibacterales bacterium | reverse complement strand
CGGTTCGACTATGCCATTACATAGTCATCGTGCCACCGGACTTCTCGCGGTACAAAGCAGCGTCAAACGCTGTCTTCAACATCTTCCGGGAGGTCACTCCTCTCGTCGAACCACTCTCCCTGGACGAGGCATACCTCGACGTCACCGAGAACGCGTGGCAGGAACCTTTCGCGACCAGGGTCGCCAGACGGCTGAAAACCCGGATCCTCGAAGACACTGGCCTGACTGCGTCCGCCGGCGTGGCGCCGAACAAGTTCCTCGCGAAGATCGCGTCAGGGTGGAAGAAGCCCGATGGCCTGACCGTCATCAGCCCGGATCGCGTCGAGCCCTTCCTCCAGAAGCTTCCCGTCGACGCCCTGTGGGGCGTTGGCCCCGTGACGGCGAGGAAGCTCCGGGAACGCGGCATCGAGCGGCTCGTGGACGTGCGGTCCGTCGATCCTGTAATCCTCCAGGAAGCGGTGGGAAATCTGGCGGAGTGGCTCAAACGACTGGCGGATGGCATCGACGACCGTCCCGTGGTGCCCCATCGCGACTCGAAGTCCTCAGGCTCTGAGCGCACCTATCCGCAGGATCTCACCGATCCTTCGGTCATCGAACAATCCGTTCTTCAGCTGGCCGCCAGAGCGGCTCAGTGGTTGGTCCATCGCGGCATGCAGGCCCGAACAGTCACCTTGAAGGTCAGATACTCAGACTTCACGACCATCACCCGTCGTGACACGGCTCCGCCCACTGCCGATGAGACCGCGATTGGAACACGCGCCGTCCAGCTGCTCCAGCGAACTGACGCCGGCCGTCGGCCTGTCCGGCTCCTTGGCGTCAGTGTGCAGGGCTTCACGCACGACAGTAATCCGCCCGCCGATGCCGATCCCGGCCTGCTTCCGTTTGCCGATGAGACGGAGCGCAAGTCTGCGCAGGACCGCTGAGCGACAGACGGCGGCACTGGCGGTACAATCGTTGGCCGGTCCTACCCGAAAAGAGTCTGAATGCTGAAGGGCACGCGACAGGGAGTGCTGCGGAAGATTCAACCCGTCAGCATCCATGGCCAGATTTCCTGGGACATCTTCTTCTCGGATCCGGATGACCCTGACGGGCAGACACATGCCGCGCGCCTGGGTCCGGAGGCAGTCGCTCACAACCTCGAGCCCGGCGACCGTATCCAGGTCGAGTACCTGGTCGGCGTGCCGGTGCGCGTAACGCGCGCCACCTCCTGATGGCGGACGGCCCGTCAGCACCCGCCTCTTCCCATCGACCGATCTCGCGTCGCTCCTTCGACCGCAGCATCGTGGAGGGCCCGCTCCCCCACGCGGTCTGGAAGCTGGCGTGGCCGACGATGCTTCAGAACATCATCGGCGGGATGCAGGGCATCGTCGACCAGGCCATGGTCGGCCACTACCTCGGACATGTGGGCAATGCGGCGATCGGCGTCAGCCTCCAGATCTACATCCTCGTGATCGTCTTCGTCGCTTCCGTCTTCTCAGGCATGGGCGTGATGGTCGCGCGGTTTGCGGGGGCCGGCGATCACGAGCGCGTCAATCAAACCGTCTACCAGGCATTCCTGACCGCGGTCTTCATGGGCGTGTTTGTCCTCGCCCCGCTCGGCTATGTGGTCGCGCCCTGGTTTCTCGACAGCATCAACGCCGCGCCAGACGTCCAGCGCGAAGCACTCCCCTTCCTCCGCATCATGTTCATGTTCAGCATCGGCATGCTGATCTTCTTCATGATGAGCGGCGCGCTGCGCGCCGCCGGCGATGCCAGAACGCCCCTGCGGCTGGGCGTCGGCATGACCGCGCTGAACATCGCCTTGAACGTCGTTCTGATCGGAGGCATGGGGCCGATTCCTGCCCTGGGGACGACGGGCGCCGCCGTCGGCACATCGATCGCCAGCGGCCTCACCGGAGTGGCGTTTCTCTGGCTGCTCTTCTCCGGGCGCCTGGTCGTGCGATTCTCGCGTTCGATGTCGTTTGCGCCGGACTGGGCGGTCATTCGCGAGCTCTTCCGCTTCGGGCTTCCGACGGGCTTTCAGGGCATCGTGATGAACCTGGCGGGCGTCCTGCTCCTGCGGTTCATCGGGTCACTCGAGAACAGTGCCGAAGCACAGGCGGCATATGCGGTCGGCTACACGGAGCTTTTCGCGCTGATCACATGGACGTCGGTAGGGCTCATGGGAGCAACGGCCGCTGTCGCAGGACAGAATCTCGGCGCCGGCCATCCCGATCGCACGGCGCGCGCGACGCAGGTCGCCGCGGGCATCGGCCTCGCGTTCGCGAGCGTCATCGGCCTGCTCTTCGTCTTCGTACCCCGTCTGCTGCTTGGCGTCTTCGCGCTGACCGACGGAGTAGCCTTCGACATCGCCCGCGAGCTGCTGGCCTACCTCGCCATCTCCGGACTGTTCATTACAGTGGCTCTCGCCTACACGGGCGGACTTCAGGGCACCGGCGACACGAGGAGCCCTCTGTACATTTCGATCGTCTCGCAGGTGGTGATTCCGCTGGGGCTCTGCTGGTACATCTCGACGACACGCCAGCTCATGCCAGGAGACATCTGGTTCGCGATCCTCCTCGGACACGCGACGCGCGCGACGCTGAGCGTGTGGAGGTTCCGTCAGGGCAAGTGGAGGGAAATAACGATTCGGGTGAGTAACGCGACGGTCTGAGGCAGGAAGGGCGGGAGGGGCAGGACAGGCGGGACGGGCGGGCACAACCCCATGGGAGCACATCGGACGTTCCACCCTCCCGCCCCTCCTGGCCCTCAGATCATCGCCCCGGTCCGCCCTCGATCCTGACGGTCTTGAGGTCGATGCGCGTGACGGGTGTCTCGCCGTTGGTCTGAACGGCTTCGATGGCCTTGACCACGTCCATGCCGGCAACCACGCGTCCAAACGCCGTGTAGACGCCGTCCAGCGCCGGCGAATCGGCCACGCAGATGAAGAACGACGTCGTCGCACTGTCCGGCTCGTTGCCGCGGGCCATGGAAACAATCCCCGCGACGTGCTTCGTCTCGTTGAACTCTGGCTGCAGGTTCACCACGAGATTCTGCTGCCGCTCGGTCAGCGGCCCGCGGGTGGTGAGCGCGCCCGTCTGAATCACGAAGCCCGGCGCCACGCGGTGGAAGGCCATGCCGTCGTAGACGCCGGCTCGCGCGAGGCGGAGAAACTGACGGACGTGTCCTGGCGCCAGGTCCGGCATGAGCTCGATGGTGATCTCGCCCATGCTCGTTTCGAGCACCGTCCGGTAGGAGGCGAGCTCCGCGTCCGTCTCCGTGGAGAACGCGGGCGGCTCCGGAGGCGGCGTGGCGCGGATCGTGACGCTTCGAATTTCGACGCGCTCGGTGGCCAGTCCAGCCGCGTCGACGGGCGTCTGAGAGATGGCCTGCAGGACGTCCATCCCCTCGTTGACGTGACCGAAGACGGTGTACTGGCCATCCAGCGACGGCTGATCGATGAGCGCGATGAAGAACTGGGATCCTGCGCTGTCCGCGCGTCCGGGAATCGTGATCGCGCCTACTGATCCGGCGGTGACGCGCTCGGCCCTGGCTTCGTCCTTCAGCGCGTTCAGGCCGCCAGTCCCGTAGAGGCTCCGCTTCCCGGGATCGCGAGTGATGGGATCGCCGCCCTGGACCAAGCCAAGGCGCACCATGCGATGGAAAATCGTGCCCGTGTAGTCGCCCTTCTCGGCAACGGCTACGAAGTGGGCAACATGATTCGGCGCGACGTCTTCGAGGAGATCGATGATGAAGGTGCCCGCAGATGTCTCGATTACCGCCTGACGCGGAGACGGTGTCTGCTGGGCATTTACCGGCTCCGGGGCCAGCCACAAGATCAGAGCGAAGACGGCGCATGCTACGCGAGTACCTGACCCTACGCGCCCTTCCTGCCTCGTTCGCAACACGTCTCCCTCCCGCCCGCTGCTTGTCGTCTGTCCTGCCCGCCCCTCGTCCCTACCCGCCCCTCTGGCCCCACCCGGCCCTCCTGCCCTTGCGTCAGGCGTTGATAATCCGGGCGGCGTGCCAGATGTAGTGCAGGCCGGACACGAGCGTAATCGCGAGCGAGGCCCACACGAACGCATCGACGACAACGGAGCGATAGCCGAGATAGTTGAAGAACATCGCCACGACGGCCGTAACGATGTAGACCGCGGTTGCCGCCTTTCCAAACGCCGATGGCCGGAAGGTCCGCGGCCCGAGCGCGAAGCTGACGATGGCGACCGTCAGCACGATGCCGACATCACGACTGATCATGAGCACCGTCAGCCAGACGGGCAGCCTGTTCGTCAGGTTGAGTCCGGGAAGGGTGAGGACGACGAAGACCGTGACGAGCAGCAGCTTGTCGGCCATCGGGTCGAGCCAGGCGCCGAGATTGGTGCGCTGTCCCGAGCGGCGCGCGATCAGGCCGTCGAGGGCATCGGTGAGGCCGGCGGTCACGAAGACCGTGAGCGCCCACCCGAGGTAGCCGTACACGACAAGGATGACGAAGGCCGGGATCAGGAACATGCGAAGCAGCGTGAGCTGGTTCGCAAGCGTCAGCGCCTTCATCGGCGGTCGGCGGGTCGAACTCCCGAGGCTGAGGCGAGCTCTTCGAGCCGTTCGATCGCGGCGAGCGCTTCACGGCCGCTGATCGGCCGTGACGGCTCGAACAGCGCGTTGCCTGATGTTTCCATCGCACCGGATGCGACCGCCGTCGAGGCCGCCGGGTACGCCAGGTGGGCGCTCGCCAGGTCTCCAAAGGTCATCCTCGTCCCCTGCCAGGCACGCAGTTCAGCAGGAGACGCCACCCGCGGCAGCAGTTCCGCAATCGCTCTCGCCAGATCGATGCGGGCGACGGAGGTTTCAGGCTGGAAGGTATGGTTCGCGTAGCCTTCCATGACGCCTGCCTGTGTCACGCGCATGATCCAGGGTTCGGCCCAGGTCGAGCGAACATCCGTCAGCACGACAGGGGCGGTCGACGCACTCCCCTGGACCACTTCCGCCAGCCGCACGCCAATCAGTGCGGCGAGGCCGGCGCGCGTGACGGCCGGCGCCGACTCGATGGCGCGATACTCCTCCGGCAGGATCGAGAACTCGTAACGCTCCCTGGCCCCGTCGAGCGCGTCAACGATGCTCGGGTTGCTGTCGAGCGACGCCGCCGTTTCGTACGCACTGATTGCTTCCTGGAGTTCGCCCTGCGCTTCGCGGAGTTGACCGATTCTGAAGAACGACGTGGCGTCCGACGGGTCGAGCTCCGTCGCGCGCGTGAAATGTGCGAGTGCCTGCGTGGGATTGCCAAGCCGTGCCTCGACGTCCGCCAGTTCGCGATACAGAAAGGCACTGTCCGGTGAACTGGCAAGGGCGGTCGCATACGCGTCTGCGGCGACATCGAGCCTTCCGGCACTCGCGGCCTCGCGCGCGTCTTCGAGAAGGCGTTCGTTGACGCGGAACCGAAGGACATCGGCGCGTCGCCGAAGATCGGGCAGCGTCGGATCGACGCCCAGCGCGAGCTGGTAGGCAGCGATCGCCTCGGCTTCGCGTCCAAGTTCGGCGAGCGAGTGCCCGCGGCCGACGAGCGCCGGCACATAGGACGTCTCACGTTCGAGAGCGCGGTCGAAATAGGCGAGCGCCGTGTCTTCGTTCCCTTGCGCCAGCGCGACATACCCGGCGGCGGCTTCCGACGGTGGGAACTCGGGTTCGAGCCGCAGCGCCTCTTCCACTTCCCGTTGCGCGTTGCGCAGATCGCCGGTCTGGAGGAAGCGCCAGGCGCGGTCGTGATGCTCGGCGAGGCGTGCGCTGCCCATCGACGCCGAGACGACCGGCTGGACGTATTCGGGATACTGCGGCGTGGAGATCGTCGGGGCCGGCACCAGGCGTGGCGCACAGGCTCCCGCGAGCGCTCCCAACAACACGACGAGGACGGTCAAGCGGCGCATCGGCAAGAGTTTACCCCGCCGCGGGGTCGATACGCCCAAGAAGCCGGCGCGGAATGTCTCCGACAAGGGTGACGTGTCCGGCGCGCGTTTCGTGCTCGAGAATTCGCGCGTATCGATAGGCGCGGGCAATCCGTTCACGGTGAATCTCACTGTCGGGATCGTAGGTGAAGGCGAAGCGCTGCATGTCGAGTGCCAGCCTCGACGCAATCGTCTCGATGAGCTCGTCGGTCCCGCTCCCGTCCAGCGCTGAAACGATGAGGGCACCCGGCTCCTGTTCCTTCAGACGTCTCCGCTCATCGTCGTTCAGCCGGTCGACCTTGTTGAACACCTCGAGCAAGGGCACGTCCACAGCGCCGACCTCCTCGAGCACCTGCCGGACGGCCGTCATGCGGCGGTCGCGATCAGGAGCCGACGCGTCGATGACGTGCAGGATGAGATCGGATTCCGCTACCTCTTCGAGCGTCGCCCGAAAGGCAGCCACGAGCGCATGCGGCAGCCGGTCGATGAATCCGACCGTATCTGAGAGGAGCAGCTCCCTGCTGTCGTGAAGGCGGACCTTTCGTACCAGAGGATCCAGCGTCACGAACAGGGCATCGGACGCGTGTCCCTCCGCACCCGTCAGTCGATTGAACAGCGTCGTCTTTCCCGCGTTGGTGTAGCCCACGAGAGCGGCCGTCGGGACGGCCGCCTTCTGGCGGCGCTCACGGAGCTGTCCTCGCCGCTGGCGGACCTGCTCGATGTCTTCCGTGAGGGAGTGAATGCGCGTGCGAATGCGCCGCCGATCGACCTCGAGCTTCGTTTCACCAGGCCCCCTGGTGCCAATGCCTCCGCCCAGCCGCGAGAGCGCGGCGCTCGCGCCGACGAGTCGCGGCAGCAGGTACTTCAGCTGTGCCAGCTCGACCTGCAGCTTGCCCTCCCGCGTACGTGCACGGCGGGCGAAGATGTCGAGGATGAGTTGCGTCCGGTCGACGACCTTCCGTTCGAGACGCTTCTCGATCTCGCGCAGCTGTGCCGGCGACAACTCGTTGTCGAAGATGACGACGTCGACGTCCATCTCGGCGCTCGAGGCAGCGAGATGGTCAATCTTGCCCGCGCCGAGGAACGTGGACGGGTCCGCCTTCGGCCGCTCCTGCACCACTTTGACGACGACCTCGGCACCCGCGGCTTCCGCGAGCCCTTCCAGCTCCTCGAGCGAGCGCTCGGCATCGAGACGCCGTGCCCGTCCCGTGATGAGGCCCACGAGCGCCGCGCGCTCGAGCCTCGCTACTCTTCCGCCAGGCATCGCTCAATGTCCTCCCACGACACAGCCCCCGCTCGCACGAGCCGGACCTCGTCCCCTGTCACGTCGATCACTGTGCTGGGCGGTCCCCCGGCGGTGCGGCCCGCATCGAGCAGCAGATCGACCTTGCCTTCGAGGGTCTGCACGACTGCGTCCGGATCCGACGTCGGCGGCTGTCCGCTGATGTTCGCGCTGGTCGCCGTCAGCATCGTCGCCGACACGCGGCAGAGCTCTCTCGCCACCGCGTGGTCGGGCACGCGGACGCCAATGGTCCCTGTCCCGGCGGTCACCTCGCGGACCAGCCCGGACGGTGCAGGGACTATCAACGTCAACGGGCCGGGCCAGAACGTTCTCGCAAGGACCGCCGCGTTCGCCGGCAACAAGCCAATCTGCTGTGCCACCTGTTCCGCGTCGGCTGCGATGAGAGGGAGCGCCTGCTGCTCGGCTCTACCTTTCGCGAGGAACACTCGCCGGACCGCCGCCGCGCTGAACGGGTTCGCAGCGATGCCGTAGAGCGTGTCTGTCGGAATCGCGACGACCTCACCTCGACGGATTGCCTCAGCCGCCCGCTCCAGTGAATCGACCTGAGGGGTGCGGGGATCGACTATCAGGCGAATCATGCCGGGCGCGCCCAGGGCATGACCCGCTTGATGCCCGCAATCAGCGCGGCAATCAGCAGAAGGTCCACGAGAAAGACGGCGCGCAGGCTCGTGGTTCCAAGCAGCCCCGCCAGGATGGGGCTGATGGCGAGCGCGACGAGCGCCGCGCCTGTGAGCATGCCGAATCCCACGCCACGCGCCTCGTGTGGAATGGCATTGCCGGCCGTCGAGTACGCCGCCGTCGTGGCAATCCCGCTGCCGAGGCCAAGGCAGGTCGCGGCAACACCCATGAGCCACGGGCTCCAGCCGACGATGTAAACCGCGGTGGCTGCGGCAATCAAGGCGCCGGCGCCGGCAATGACGCGGCTCGGGGCGAACCGCCGAACGAGATAGCTGCAGAAGTGATGTCCGAGAGCGCCGGAAATCGCGGTCAGCGAGAAGAGCAATCCCGCGGTCATCGCGATCTGGTCGCCCGCCACTCCGTTCTGTTCCAGGTACAGCGCCAGCACCGGTCCGACGCTGCGATCGATGAAGGTCACGGCAAAGATGACCGCCATGAGAATCGGCATGTTCTCGAACTGCAGGACCGCGCGATATCCGGGCCGATTCGGCGCGGTCGCTGCGTGCGTCGTACCGGTGAGGTGCTTCTCCGTGTAGAGCTTGAGCACCAGAACCAGCGCCGCGACATAGAACGCGGCAGCCATCAGGAACGAGAGCCGGAGTCCTAGCCAGCCTGCGAGGAAACCGCCAACGGCCGGTCCGAATGCCGGCCCCAGCCGCTGCGCCGTCTGCTCGATTCCAATCGCCGACGTCATCTTGTCGCGGGGCGCCGATTCCGCGGCCAT
>JBFWPD010000142.1:0-8659 GCA_050250175.1 Vicinamibacterales bacterium | reverse complement strand
TCCTCTATGGACCTCCGACAGCTCGAGATCCTCCAGACCATTGCCGAGACCGGATCGTTTACCGCCTGCGGACGGAAGCTCAGGGTCTCGCAGTCGGCGATCAGCAGGCAGGTGCTCCTGCTGGAGGAGGAGCTCGGCGAACCGCTGTTCCTGCGCGTTGGACGGCAGGTTCGGATGACGCCGGCGGGCGAAACCCTGGTTCAACTCGGTCAGCGTGTCTTCCAGGACATCCGCGAAACTGTCAGCGGCATCACCGACGACACGCGCGCACTGCACGGGCCGCTCCGCCTCGTCGGCGGCATGACCGTCTGCCTCTACGTGTTGCCGCTGCTCTTCAAGCAGCTGAAGAAGGTGCACCCGGCGCTCGACGTTCGGCTGAGCGTGGCAACGGCCGCGCGCTCGGTCGAAGAGATCCGCGCGGGACGCGTCGATGCAGGTCTCCTGACGCTGCCGATCGAAGAATCGGACATGACCACCGTTCCGGTCCTGAGCGAAGAGCTCCTGGTCCTGACGCTGCCGACGCATCCTCTCGCGGCCCGTCGTCGTATCAGGCCGGAGGATCTCTCCGGTGAGCAGTTCGTGCTCTTCGAGGCGGGCTCGGCGACGAGGCGCGTGATCGACTCGTTCTTCGTGACCGCGAAGGTCGAACCGCGCGTCGTGATGGACACCGAGAACGTCGAGATCCTGAAGGCCATGGTCAAGACGGGCCTCGGGATCACCATCGTGCCGTATCAGGCCATTGCGCGTGAGGTCAGTGCGGGCCAGTTCTTCTGCGCACGCATCGAAGGACACGAGCTCGAGCGGGAAACAGGCTGGGTGTACGCCCGCGGGCACCGTGTGCCGAGGGTCATTCACGAGCTTCTCGACGCATTCACGGCAATCAAGGGGCGTCTACAGCTGGCGCCGAGACGAAAACGACATCTCCGACTGTGATCCGAACGATTTTGCCAGCGCACGGCCCACGGTGGCAGTGATAGGTGTCGTCGGCGTTTCGACGATGACAGCCGTAGCGGTCCAATCTGTCGCCGTCTCCTTCAAGGACAGCGGCGAACACGAGGACGAGTCCGGCCCCCCAGCAGATTTCGTGCGAAGCAGCAGAGGCTGCTTGTGAAAAGGGGTGGCTGAAGCCTTTAGCCTCTCAGGGTAAGGCCGCTTGGAGCGTCGTATTCGACGTTAACCCGCCCGTTAAACGACGGATCCTCCTGTACTTCTCTCGGCATGATCTCGTCCCCGAAGATCAGTGTGAAACAGATCACCGCGACCGACATGAAGAACGCGAACACCAACAGATAGCGCAACGCGTCAGCGAGGGACGACGGAGGAACGATGCGATGATCAGACGAGAGCAAGACAACCTCCAGAGGTTAAGCGTCTGTCCGTGCCCATCTGGCATTTGACTCGGTCAGCGGTGCTACGAGCGGTGTAGCAGCAAGACGTGTGCCTTCGCTCAGCTCTCTGGACGAGGTTCGATGGCGCTCCTGCAGACTCGGTTGGTTCACTGTTTCGGTGGACTCGTGCGTCTCTCAATTCCAAGAACGCGCATGACGAGCGCACGAAGGTGAGGCGGACAACAGTTGGCATCCTTGGAGACGACCGGCCGCTGGACAGAATGGACATGACGCCTACCAGGACGTGGAAGGCTGGATCGATACGTTTCGTGTGTGATCTGACTAGTGATGACTCAGACGACTATGGTTCGCCGAATGGCGAGGCAGTTGATGCGGGTCCTCGTAGTCCTCGGTTGATCCCGATACCCTGATCACCTGCGGTCGCCCCCATGATCATTTCTGACGGCCAACTTCGATCGCTTGGGTGGTCTCCGGCTGGCATTCGACTCTATGGCCCGATCACGCGTGTAATCCTGGGGCTCGCCCTCGCCGTGTGTCTAGTAGTGCAACTGTCGGTCTGGGGTCGTGTCGTGCATGACACGGTGACGCAGCGTTACATGCAGGATTTCGGATTGTTCTATGCGCAGGCGCGTCGCGCTGTCATCGATGGCGTGAATCCGTACGAAAGCACCATTGTGAGGCCGGGCTCGATCGAGGCCGTGCGCGGCGCCAACCTGAATCCTCCCCATTTCCTGTTGATGGTCGCGCCACTCGCGGTTTTCAACGCCACGACCGCATTCGTGGTGTGGGCCTTCCTCAGCCTGATCTCGGCGCTCGCGGCACTCTGGCTGAGCCTTCGAGAAGCGGGTATTCGTGTCACGCCGACGGTGTGCTTGTGGACGCTGACCGCGCTTCTGGTGGCGGCGCCGACAGGCGCATTGCTCATGTCCTGGCAGGTCTCGTGGCTGCTTTGGGGACCGATCACCTGGGCCTGGGTCGTCGCGCGCCGCGGCCGCTGGACTGCGAGTGCGCTGGTCTTGGGCGTCCTCATGTCCGTCAAACCGTTCCTCGGACTCTTCCTTCTGGCCTTTGCGTCCGAGCGCCGCTGGCGTCCACTCCTTGCGGCATGCGGTGCAGCGGTTGTGTGCTTTGGGCTCGGGCTGGTCTTCTTGGGATGGGAGGCACATGCCTCCTGGCTTCGGACGTTGGCGGGCGTCAGTTGGTCCTCGTTTGTGTTCAACGCCTCGTTCCCAGGATTTCTCGAGCGCGCGTTGATGGTTCGCCCGATGCCCAGCTGGGATCTGGTACCCGTCGCCGTAGCACCAGGACTGGTCGCTCCGCTGGCGCTCGCCGGGGCGACCATAGCGCTGACGGTGTCATCGCGGGCCTTGAGGAAGGATGGGCCTGACAAGGTGGACCGCCTTTTCGCGGTCGTGTTGTGTGCGTCGCTCCTCGTGTCGCCGTTGGGTTGGATCTACTACGAGTTCTTCTTCGTGGGCCCTGTGTTGGTGCTCTGTGTCGGCGGCAGGTGGTGGACGAGAACTGCGTGGCAAAAGGCGCTGGTGGGTATCTGGATTGTGTCGGCGGTTATGAGCCCCGGGCTGCTCACGTCCTGGCAACCGAGCCCCCTGGCGACGCTGACTGTCGGATCACTCTATTTCTGGGGGCTCCTGGCGTTGTGGAGCCGGCTCGTCGCACCCGCCCGTTGTAACGAGTCGGCGCGAGCTTCTCACGGTGCCCTGCCCGTGTGAATCGACGTGGCCCGCGGGAGCACGAGCCGCTCTGTCGCATCGCGTTGACGGCATCTTCGGCCGGACAGCGAGACGTTGCTGATGCGCGGACGAGCCTGAGACAAGGAGTCTTTCACGTGCCCGTGCATCCCTGTTCGCTCTTGGTCTCGTGCTGCTTGGCATTTCTCAGGCCAGCGGGCAAATCGTCAGCCGCGTGATCGACCGCGACACCATCGTCGTGGATGGCATCGGCCCGGTTCGCCTGATTGGTGTCGACACCCCTGAGACAGTCGACCCGAGACGCCCTGTTCAATACTTCGGTCTCGAAGCGTCGGCGTTCACAGGGCACTCGCTCTCTGCCAGAGTCCGCCTCGAATTTGGTGGCCCTCGCGGCGAACGCTTGCCTATGTCTACCTGCCCGATGGCACCTTCCTGGCGAAGATCGTTCGGGAGAGCTATGGGTTCGCGTACATGGCATTCCTGTTCAAGCACGTCGAGGAATTTCGCGGCTACGAACGTGAGGCGCGTGAGGCGAAGCGGGGTTGTGGAAGTCTCGCTAGTGGGCCGTACTCGCTGAAGTACTACCAATTCGATGGGCTGGATTGCGGTAGGCCCAGCGAATGGGCTTCGGAGCTTTGTTGTAGTGCCGAATGTAGCGACGAATCTTCCGCGCCAGGTCAGCGACCGACGTGAAGACGCCGCGCGCGAGCAACTGGCGCTCGATCTTCGAAAACCAGAGCTCGACTTGATTGAGCCACGACGAGTACGTCGGCGTGAAGTGGATACGCACCTGCGGATGCGCGAGCAGGAATGTCCGGACGGCTTGCGTCTTGTGCGTCGAGAGATTGTCGGCAATCACGTGAATCTCTCGACCCTTCGGTTGGCTGGCAACGATGTCGCTGAGGAACTCGACGAATGCCGCGCTCGTGTGACGCGGGACGGTCTGGCCGAGCACCTCGCCCGATTGCGTATTGAGCGCCGCGAACAGCGAGAGTGTGCCGTGCCGGTAGTACTCAAAGCCGTGGCGCTCGGCGCGGCCAGGCGACAACGGCAACACCGTCCGGACCGCTCCCAGCCTGACCGAGGAATAGCGCTTCTCCGCGAGTAACTCTTCGAGCGTGTCTCGGCTTGAACACTGAGGACGTGAATCCGGTGCATGGCGGTCTGGAGGGTCGCTTGACGGGCCGCGTCGTCCTCCGCCTTGATGCGGCGGCCCCGGTCAGCCAGGTGCGGAGCGTCCGTTCTCCGACGCCGGCACGTTGAGCAGCACGCTCAATCGTGCGCTCCGACAGAGCGCGAGAATGGCCTTCTGACGTCCGGCCCGTGCCCTTGCCCGGAGATTCCCAGCCTTCTGAGGCGCTCTGGGCGGCTTCGTCGTGCTCGGGCTAATGCGCGCTTCCTCCAACCCGGTCCGAGTTGATTCGCGGGCAGATCGACGAAGAACCGCCAACTTCTCCTGGCGGTTCCTTGAAGGGGGAAGCGGTGTGGGCAAGAGTCGGTCGCGCACCGGATCCATGACGTGCGCCACCGGCGCAGCGGATCAGTAGTCGCCATCGACATTCCCAATCGTGAGCGCGAACACCGTCCGGCCCGGTCGGCTTGCAACAGAGACCGTCCCGCCGTGCCGCTCCACGATCGCCTTCACGATCGAAAGGCCAAGGCCGCTGCCTCCGGTTCCTTTCTCGTCGTGGGCCGCTCGAGCAGCGTCCGCCTTGTAGAAGCGGTCGAAGACGTGCGGCAGGTGCTCCGGGCTGATGCCCGGGCCCTCGTCGGTGATCGTGATGGCAACCGCAGTGCCCTGGCGCGCGGCGTGAAGGTGGACGGTCGTGCCCGGCGGAGCGTAGCGGATCGCGTTCGCCGCAAGGTTCTGAAGCGCCTGCTCCAGTCGATCGCGATCGCCCCGCACGTTATCTGCGCCTGGCTCGATCGTTGTCGTCATCGAAATCCCGGCCTGTTCGCAACGACGTTCGTGACGGGCCATGACTCTCGCGAAGAGCTGCTCCACGGACACGTCGCCGATCGTCAGTGCGCCGCCGCCTCCCTCGAGTCTTGCCAGGTCGAGCAAGTCGCCGATGATCCCTTCGAGGCGGAGCGTCTCGTCGCTGATGATGCCGAGATACCTGCCTCGGGTCTCCTCGTCGATCGACAGCTCGGGCATACGCAGTGTCTCGACGTAGCCGCGCATCGCCGTGACCGGCGTCGTGAGCTCGTGCGAGACATCGGCGAGCAACTGACGGCGGGCACGGTCTGAGGCTGCCAGCGCTTCGGCACGCGCAGCCAGATCGTCGGCCATGGCATTGAAGGCCGTGGCCACCGCCGCGACCTCGTCGCCGCCCTGTGCGGGTGCGCGGGCCGTGAGATCGCCGTCGCCCAGCCGTCGCGCCGCGACCTCCACCTCGCGGAGCCGACGCCGCGCCGGTCCAAACACCGCGATCGTCGCCAGGACCCCGCCGGTCACGAGCGCGCCGAGCGCGACGAGTCCCAGCGTCGGCGCCAGCCTTCGAAAGAGAAATCCGAACGGAGCCTGTGGAGGGATCACGACGATTCCGGCGAGAGCGCCGTTGGCGACCACCGGGACGACATTGCGTCCGCCGCCGCCGCGCCCGAACCGCATGCCGTCGGACCGGCTGCCGTCGAAGCGTTCGCGCTCGCCCCGGGGAGAGAACGGGGCTCCCTCGAACCCGCGTGCCGTCAGCCTTGCCCGGGCCTGCATGAGCAGGCCGGCGGGAATTGGACCGCTGGTATTCGACAGCACGCGTCCATCCCTCATCAGGACGTAGACAGGATGCGTTGCCGACCCGTACTGCTCGCGAATGTATGCGTCGAGATCAGCCGCGGGATCGCGCTCGATCTCTTCCATGAGGCCGAGCGCAACGCTGAACGCGAATCTGTCCGATGGACGGCCAGGGACGGTCGGACCGCTCCGCGATGCGACCCAGACGAAAAGCACCGCCTGCACCACCAGCATGGCGGCGAGCGAGAGGATGAACCCGAAGGCGATTCGCCAGTAGAGGCTGCGGTACCACTTCATCGGGCAGAGCCCTGCCGAAGCCATCCTACCGCCGCCCGGCGCGGTGTCTTCATCGGGCGGCGTTCTGTCACAGTTATTTCACGCTTCTATTTTCTTCACTCTTCTTCGTCGTCGTCGCCGAATCCCGCGACGACGAAGCGGATGCTGGTGCCAGGGCGGTCTAACGCGGCACACGCCTGGTCGATGGCGTCGAGGAAGTGGGATTGGAGATAGCGGCGATCAGTTTCGGTTGGAACCCAGACCGTAATCTGATCGCCGGAGTCGCTGGCGTAGGCGGTGGAAGCGAACCAGCGCCGGAATTCAGCGCTGTCGATCCGGGCTCTCAGCCGGTCGAGGATGAGCGTCCAGGCGTCCGGCGGCATTCATGCCTCGTCCTCGTCGTCCTTTTGAGGCTGGCTCGTCGCGAAATCGTCGATATCGGGCAGCGCTTCGTCCGGAGAGTCGTCGTCCAGTGAGAGCGAACGGCCGGTCCGCTTGAGCGGGATCGGACCGCGGGGACGCTCGCCATCCTTCTTCTTGCCCTTCTGTCCGCCGCGCGACGGTTTTGCGTCAGGACCGAAGTTCCGGCTGCGTGCCGGAGCCCCTCCGGGCGCGCTCCCCGGCTCGAACGGACGAGGACCGCCGAACGACGATGGCCGGGGACTGAAGCCTCCGCCTGGTCCGCCCGGCCGCGGGCCCGAGAACCCGCCAGCTGGACGAGGTCCACGATCTTCCCGTGCGCGCGCTTCGCTCACCGCGAGCGGCCTGCCGGCGAAGGGCTGGCCGTTGAATCGCTGAATCGCGTCTTCCGCCTGTGATCGCTCGGCGAACTCCACGAACGCGAACCCACGAGGACGGCCGGTCTCGCGGTCGACGGGCAATACGATCTGCGTCGGGGGGGCTACTGTGCCGAAGTACGCACGCAGGTCAGCCTCGGTGGTGCTGTAAGACAGGTTACCGACGAACAGACGCACAGCCAATCAACTCTCTCCTAGCATGAAAGGGAATGTGAGGGAAAACCGGTCGGGGCAGGGACGGACACACACAGCTGGCGAACTGGAATCCCAGTGGGCAAACCTTACCTGAAGTCTCTCCTTATGGCAAGCGGGCGCTATAGTTAGAGCCAGAGAACCCCTCGAATGAAACGGCTTGGAAACACCGTCCGGGGCGCGACAATCGCCGCACTTCTCCTGGCCGTAGCCTGCTCGCCGTCTGCGGCCGACACCGACGCCTCCGGGTCGATCAGAACCGACGACCTGCGCGTCTGGGTCTCGAACCTGGCGTCTGACGAGCTCGAGGGCAGGGCGACCTACACGGCGGGTCTCGGTCTGGCGGCAGGCTACATCCAGGAGCATCTGAAGACGTGGGGCGTGACACCTGCTGGCGACAACGTGGGCTACCTCCAGACCGTGCGTGTCCTGGGTGTGAAGGTGACAAGTAAGTCGAGCGTGACCGTTCGGGTCGGCGACGAGACTCGAACCTTCCGCGACGGCGAAGGTGTGACATTCGCCCGGAACGTTGGCGTCGACCGCACCCTCTCGCTCGACCGTGTGGAGTTTGTCGGATACGGCCTGGACGCGCCGGTCGCAGAGCACATGGACTTCGAGGGCAAGGACGTGCGCGGCGCCGCGGTCGTCTGGATTGGCCGCGACGGCCCACAGGCCGTGGACGGCGGCGTCTCCCGCCGGCTTCTCAACGGCCGCAATCGGTACGCGACCGAGCAGCTCGGTGCGCTCGCCGGTGTCGGCCCGGATCCTCAACCCCCGGCAGCGTCGGCCGGCGACGAGGACGATGACCGCGCGCCGAACGCGCCTGACTTTACGACAACGCAGCGACTCGATCATGCGATCCCGCCGAACATCACCGCGAGCGACGCGTTCCTCGAGTTCCTTTTCAGCAGCGCTCCTGAGCCGTACGCGGAGCTGAAGCGGAAGGCGGACGCCCGCGAGCCGCTGCCGGCGTTCCGGCTGGACGATGTGCAGCTGACCTTCAACATCGACGCGGACTATCAGACTGTTCGCACCGAGCTGACGCAGAACGTCGTCGGCATCGTGCGTGGGAGCGATCCGGCGCTCAACTCGACGTACGTCGCGGTCGGGGCGCACTACGATCATGTCGGCTATGCGTCCAGCGAGGTGACCGACGGCCGCCGTCCACGCGCTCCCGGCAGGGTGACGGACAGCGCTGAAGAGGATCGCATCTGGAACGGCGCGGACGACAACGCGTCAGGGACCGCAGCCCTGATGGCTCTCGCCCGGGCTTTCGCCGAAGGGCCGCGCCCGAAACGTTCGCTGCTTTTCGTGTGGCACGCCGGCGAGGAGCGCGGCCTGTGGGGATCGCGCTACTTCGTGGACTACCCGACAGTCCCGCTCGACTCGATCGTGACCCACCTGAACGCCGACATGATCGGCCGCAATCGCGACGACAAGGAGAGCGAGTCGAATACCGTCTACCTCGTGGGTTCCGATCGCATCAGCACGGAGCTTCACGAGATCAACCGCGAGGCGAATCGATCGCTGCCGGAGCCGATGACACACAACGACGAGAGGAACGACCCCGCCGATACCGAGCAGCGGTACTTCCGCACCGAC